>JAJRVG010000018.1 GCA_021545595.1 Zetaproteobacteria bacterium
AAGCGCGATTTGGCTTTTGCTTACAAAATCAAGCACGGTTTTGTTGACCCGTCCATGGGTCAAAGGAGCCTTGGTCACGAGTGTGCAGTTATATCCCAAAAGGAAACGGATACTATCCATCCTTTCAGCGTGGGTCACCCGCATTCTTTTTTGTACCATGATTCCTGATCCATTGTGTCTCAGGAATTACCCGCTTTCCCAATGTGCTGGATATGTTCAATCAACCTTTCCGCATTACCAGGCTGGCAATTCACTCCCTTTTTTCAAGACAAAACACCTTTTTACGTATTGCGGTGAAACCGGCCACTCATTATGGTGGCACCGGCGAACCGAATGCCAAAAACGGCTATTAATGAAAGGATTCCGGAAAGATCAGTGATAGGGAGCAGGTTAATTGATGCGTATAACCATGAAGGCATTTTTTAGATTAAGAAGATTTTTGCTCGCAGCCCTGTTTATTGGTTGTACCAGCCTGGCCACATCTTGCTCAAATGAAAACCAAAAAATGGAAGCGGTCTACATTCCTCTGCTGGCTGGCAAGGAACAGGAGGTGACGAAATATATCGATTCGCTTCACCCGGGGGAAAAGGTGAATATTGAAATTGTTCACTTTGATATGGTGCTGGATTCTCATCCGAACATTATCGGATTTGTTAAACTTACAAGCACTACAATGTCACCACATGGGTTGATTACGCATTCAAACACAATACAGCGTATTCAGTCAGATTTCGGATTGGCTAAAAAGAGTGCTAAGAAGAGTGGTAAAAAGAGGACTAAGGAGGGTGGTAAAAATGAGCAATATATGGCGGGGGTGATGCGCCAGAACAGTGGCGATATGGAAAATGCCATCCACTTTTTCAAGCTTTCTGCTGATCAGGGTTACGACATGGCCCAGTATAGCCTCGGTAACATCTACTTTCGTGGCGATGAAGGTGTCGCTAAGGATTATCCCGAAGCATTGAAATGGTATCTGATGGCTGCTGAGCAGGGGAATGTTCCCGCGCAGGTGGCAGCAGGAGCAATGTATGCCAGTGGCAAAGGCACAAAGCAGGACTACGTTGAGGCAAACAGATGGTTTCTCCGTGCGGGAAACAGGGGTAATGCGTTTGCTCAATTCAATATGGGAACGGCATATGATAATGGCCTGGGCGTAAAAACAGATCATGCTCAGGCTTTTCAATGGTTCCTTAAATCGGCAGAAAACGGTGTTGCTCAGGCACAGGTTATTGTAGGGAATATGTACGCAGAGGGGCGGGGGATTGGTCAGGATGCTGTGAAGGCCTATTCCTGGATAAACAGGGCTGCCGAGGATGGTTTTCCGCCAGCGATTGCTGCGCGTGATGAAATGGCCAAAACCATGACACCGGCACAGCTTTCGGCAGCTCAGGATGAAAGCATGGATGCACCCTGAGTTCTGTCCGAATCGGCTCCGGGTTATCAGAGATGTCGGCGGGGGCTTTTACAACCAGTCACATGGGGCCATTTCGGCCATTTTAGGGATTGACGATCTGGGCTCTTCCGCATATGTTGCGCCGCCTTCTGTTTTGATGTTTCAAGCATGGAGGGTGTCGAAAAAATTCGGGGTGTAGCGCAGCCTGGTAGCGCATCTGGTTTGGGACCAGAGGGCCGGGGGTTCGAATCCCTCCACCCCGACCATTTTTTTGACTGCAAGCCTGACAGAGCGCCTGTAGCTCAGCTGGATAGAGCAACGGACTTCTAATCCGTAGGTCGCAGGTTCGAATCCTGCCAGGCGCGCCAGTCGAACGAGACACGCGATGGTGGACGTAGTTCAATGGTAGAGCCCCGGCTTGTGATGCCGGTTGTTGGGGGTTCGAGTCCCCTCGTCCACCCCAGTTTCCTGATGTTGATTTCTGTTTTTAATCAACATTTTGTAGTAGAAATCGGGCGGAGATGCATACTTCGTCCGCATCCTGTTTAGTACTTGGGGCCGTTAGCTCAGTTGGCAGAGCAGCTGACTCTTAATCAGCGGGTCGTAGGTTCGAGCCCTACACGGCCCACCATGTAAACAAAGGGGTTACGAGAGATCGTAGCTCCTTTTCTGTTTTCCGCGTCCACTGGTTGTGTGTTGATCCGATACCGGCTCATGCTGCACGAAAAAATCGATTTTCTCACGACAGTTATTGTAGGATTGATCGCCTGCTGAATTTTCAGATGTGTGAATAGAGGAGTATTAAAGATGAAGGTTGTAACACGTATCGCCTGGGCTGTTTTTATCCTGATTAACGTGCAGGCCTGCTCCGGGATAAGGGTTAGCCAGGATTATGATCAGGGATATAATTTTTCAGGATTGAAAACATTTGCATGGAAGCCGAATGAGAACAGCGAATACGGTATAACAGGTAATGATCTGGTAAAAGAACGCATCATTACGGCAATCGAAAAGAATCTGTTGGCAAAGGGTTATCTACAGATTGGTTCAGGCAGACCGGACTTCTATATTAGTTATTACGTTACCATTAAACAGAAGATCAGTAGTAGCGGTTTTAGCGGCGGAGTTACACTAGGGAGGTCTTCAGGTGGCGGTCGTTATCGCGGTGGGGGTATTAGCTCTGGTTCGGAGGTGAAGGCTTATGATGAGGGCAGACTGTTGATCGATGTGACGGGTGCGGCGGATAACAGACTGGTCTGGCGCGGCGTCAGTACACAGAAAATTACCGGACATTCGACGCCTGAGGAAAAAACGGTATTGATTAATACGACGGTCGAAAAAATGCTGCTGCAGTTTCCTCCAAAATAATTAACAGGTTTCAGCCAGTAATTTCCCGTTTTTGTTCCACCTGTCGTGCAGTTCAATGCGATCCAGCATCACCCGGGATGATCAGGATGAAAAAAGCAAAATATGCCGTTTGATTTTGACAGGGTGAATGTGCATAGTTCGCCCCCGTTTGAAGAGGGGTGAAGCCAAGGCCTGACTTCTTTTTCACGCGGTTGTTTACAGATGCGAGGGTGGCGGAATTGGTAGACGCGCTGGTTTTAGGTACCAGTATCTATGATGTGGGGGTTCGAGTCCCCCCCCTCGCACCATGTTTTATTAGACACGAATCGGTACATCCTGTACCAATTCTTTAACGCAGAGTAAAAAGCGCGGTTTTAACTCTGCTTACAAAATCATTCGCTAAGGCGTCTGATTTTGGCGGCTTCCATGACCGCTGTTTAAATAATTTGAAGCCCGGTAGGGAGATGAGAATGATTAAGACAAGTGTTAAAAAACTTGGTGATAACGAACATCAGGTTCATGTGCAGATTGCACAGGAAGAGTATGATCGGGTTTATGGTGAACACTCCGGCAAACTTGCTGGTTCGGCAAAACTTCCGGGCTTCCGCAAGGGCAAGATGCCGGCTGACATGCTGAAGAAACAGTTTGGCCCCAAACTTCATGAAGATACCGTCTCCGAACTGCTGCAGACACACTATGTAGCTGCTATCGAATCTTCAGGACTGACGCCTGCGCTTCAGCCGGAGCTTGATATTCCTGCGGTTCAGTCGAATGCGGGCTTTGAATTCAGCATGAAAGTGGTGACCTGGCCGGAAGTGAAGCTGAAGCCACTCTCCAAACTGAAGTTTGAAACGACTGAAGTTGAAGTGACTGATGAAGATATCCAGACCGTGATTGATCGTCTGATGGAGTCACAGGTGAAGTATGAGATTGAGGATGGCCGGGTTGCCGAGAAAGGTGATCAGGTGACGATCGATTTTACCGGTTTTATCGATGGTGAGGCGTTTGAGGGCGGCAGGGGTGAAGAGACACCGCTGGTGCTGGGCGCAGGCCAGTTTATTCCAGGCTTTGAAGATCAGTTGATTGGAAAAAAGGCCGGTGATGATTGCAGGGTTGATGTCACCTTCCCCGCAGATTATCAGGCAGCGCATCTGGCAGGTAAGCAGGCCCTCTTTGAGACTCAGGTAAAGGCTGTTGCCAGGTCAGTAAAAGCGAGTGATCAGGATGATCTGGCCAGGATGCTCGGTTTTGATGATGGCGAGGCACTTGTTGAAGATGCACGTACCCGTCTGACTGAACAGTCAGTCAGTGCAGCTCTCCAGAACACACGTGAAGCGGCATTTAATGCACTGCTGGCGGCCAATGAAGTCTCTCTTCCCGAGCGCCTGATTGAAGAGGATATCAAGGCAACAACCGAGCGTGTTGTTCAGAATATGAAGCAGCAGGGCATGGAAGCAACCGGTGAAATGCTTAAAGATGAGGTTTTCAGGAAAGAGGTGCGTGAGCGCTCCGAAAAAGGGCTTAAGCTCTCTGTTCTGATGCAGTCTATCCGTGAACAGGCCAAGCTTGATATTGAAGATTCCGAGATTGATGCGGAGCTGGAGAAGATGGCTGCTCAGTATCCTGCAGAGCAGAAAGAGCAGTTCATTTCATGGATTAAAAGCCAGAAAGAGCAGGCCGCTTCTGTTCGCGAACGCTTGCTAGAAGGCAAGTGTGTCGAATATATTGTCTCACAGGCAAAAACAAAGCAGATTAGCAAGACACTTGGCCAGTGGCAGGAAGAGCAGAATAACGCCTGATTTTATCACTTTTCTATTATTGGGGCAGGTGCAGAATGAATGAACGGTTAACAGGAGTATCCATGAATCTGATACCAATGGTGGTGGAGCGTACAGCCAGAGGCGAGCGTTCCTACGATATCTTTTCACGACTGCTGAAAGAGCGGATTATCTTCCTTTCAGGCCAGGTTGATGACCATATGGCCAATCTGATTACAGCCCAGCTACTGTTTCTTGAGTCAGAAGGCCCCGATAAGGACATCTATCTTTATAT
Source organism: Zetaproteobacteria bacterium (assembly GCA_021545595.1). Lineage (GTDB taxonomy): Bacteria > Pseudomonadota > Zetaproteobacteria > Mariprofundales > Mariprofundaceae > WSZY01. The sequence continues at coordinate 4,793 of JAJRVG010000018.1, forward strand.
TAATAGCCCGGGCGGGCTGGTGACAGCCGGCCTGGCTATCTATGACACCATGCAGTATATCCGCTGTGATGTCTCGACACTCTGTGTGGGGCAGGCTGCGAGTATGGGTGCTCAGTTGCTGGCAGCCGGTGCACATGGCAAGCGTTATGCTCTGCCCAATGCAAGGGTGATGATCCATCAGCCGCTGGGCGGTTTTCAGGGTCAGGCAACGGATATTGAGATTCACGCCCGTGAGATTCTGAAGCTGAAAGATCGTATGAATGAGATGCTGGCGCAGCATACAGGACAGCCATTTGAGAAGGTTTCCGAAGATGTCGAACGTGATTATTTCTTGACCGCAGAAGAAGCACGCGATTACGGTTTAGTTGATGAAGTGCTTGTATCCCGTGCAGATATTAAGTCTGATGTAGATACCGGAGGTTAAATATGAGTTCACAGAGTAAAGGTGGTGATTCGACACTCTACTGCTCTTTTTGCGGCAAGAGTCAGCATGATGTTAAAAAACTGATTGCCGGCCCGACTGTTTTTATCTGTGATGAGTGCATTGAACTCTGTAATGAGATTATTGTTGAAGAGCTCTCCGGTGAAGAGAAGAAGACAGAGTCAAAAGGCGGTCTGCCCAAACCATCCGAGATCAAGGCATTCCTGGATGACTACGTTATTGGCCAGGAGTCCTCAAAGCGCCTTCTCTCCGTGGCTGTTTATAACCATTACAAGCGTATTGCCCACAATGAGGCCGGTGATGTAGAGATTGCTAAAAGTAATGTGCTGCTGCTGGGGCCGACCGGTTGCGGTAAAACCCTGCTGGCTCAGACACTGGCCAGAATCTTCGATGTACCGTTTATCATGGCCGATGCCACCACACTGACCGAGGCGGGGTATGTGGGTGAAGATGTTGAGAATATTATTCTCAAGCTGCTGCAGGCTGCTGACTATGATGTGGAGAAGGCACAGCGCGGAATCGTCTATATTGATGAAGTGGATAAGCTCTCGCGTAAGGCTGATTCACCATCCATTACCCGTGATGTCTCCGGTGAAGGTGTGCAGCAGGCACTGCTTAAGCTGATCGAGGGGACTGTTGCGGCGGTTCCGCCACAGGGTGGCCGTAAACATCCACAGCAGGAGTTTCTGCAGGTGGATACCACCAATATTCTATTTGTACTTGGTGGCGCGTTTGCAGGCCTTGAAAAGATTATTGAGGCGAAAGGTAAACATCGCTCCATCGGTTTCGGTGCAACTGTACAGTCTGAAGATGAGCGTGATATTGGTGCGATATTGAGCCAGGTGGAGCCAGAGGATCTGATCCAGTTCGGCCTGATCCCTGAGCTGGTTGGACGCCTTCCAGCAGTTGCCACATTGAGTGAACTGGATAAAGGGGCACTGCTTAAGATTCTGACAGAGCCAAAAAATGCTCTGGTTAAACAGTATCATGCACTGCTGAAGTACGATGGCGTGGAACTCAGCTTTACTGATGATGCGCTGGAGGCGATAGCCGACAAGGCCCTTAAGCGTAAAACCGGAGCCCGTGGATTAAGAGCCATTATGGAGTCGGTTATGCTTGATGTGATGTATGACATTCCAACCATGGAGAGTGTAGAGAAGTGTGTGGTAAATCAGGAAGTGGTAGAGAATAGTGCTACTCCGGTGCTTATGTTTCACGCCGATGATGCTGCAGCCTGATTTTTACTGATTTGCGTCGTTATTCCTCGCTTATGTGCTGTTATAAGCACACTGCGCTTGTCATGCCTTGAATATCAGCAAAAATACTCCTCAGGCAGATTGTCTTTTGTAGTGAATTATAAAATAGGAGGCCTGAATTGGCTGAATTAATGAATGAGACCGCCGAACCAATTGATACTGACGCTCAGGGTGTTCTGCCGGTTCTGCCACTGCGTGATATTGTCGTATTTCCACACATGATCGTTCCACTTTTCGTCGGACGTGAGAAGTCGGTTCATGCACTTGATGAGGTGATGCAGTCGGGTAAGCAGATTCTTCTGCTCGCGCAGAAGGACGCTGATAAAGATGATCCGTCTGCAGAAGACCTCTATGATGTTGGCACTGTAGGGAGCATTTTGCAGTTGCTCAAGCTTCCGGATGGAACCATTAAGGTACTGGTTGAGGGTGGCGCACGTATATGTGTAGACAACATCAGGGACGATGGTAAATCTCTCCGGGCCGATTTTTCTCCCATGGAAGAGAAGCAGGAGGATGTTCGTGAGCAGGAGGTGGTTGCCAGATCTCTTGAGCAGCAGTTTGAGTCTTATGTGAAACTTAATAAGAAGACACCTCCGGAAGTGCTGGTCTCTGTCTCTGCCGTGGAGGATGTAGAGAGGCTGGCGGATACCATTGCCTCACACCTGAATCTGAAGCTGGAAGATAAGCAGGCACTGCTTGAGCTTTCGAGTGTTATTGAGCGTCTTGAGCGCCTCTACATGTTTATGGAAGAGGAGATGGAGATACTTCAGGTGGATAAGCGCATCCGCTCCCGTGTGAAGCGTCAAATGGAGAAGAGCCAGCGCGAGTACTATCTCTCCGAACAGATGAAGGCGATCCAGAAGGAGTTGGGTGAAGAGGATGCCCATAGTGAACTTGATGAGATTGCTGAAAATATCGAAAAGCTGGGTCTGAGCAAAGAGGCAAAGAGTAAAGCCGAAGCAGAGCTGAAGCGGTTGAAGATGATGCCACCGATGAGTGCTGAGGCAACCGTTGTACGTAACTATCTGGACTGGTTGCTGGAAGTGCCGTGGAAAAAACGGACACGTATCCGTCGCGATCTTACCGCCGCTGAAACGATACTGAATGAAGATCACTTCGGTCTCGAGAAGGTGAAAGAGCGTGTGCTTGAGCATCTGGCTGTCCTGCAACTGGTGCGGAAAATTAAAGGCCCGATCCTCTGTTTTGTAGGCCCTCCGGGTGTGGGTAAGACATCGCTTGGCCGCTCCATCGCACGGGCGACCCGCAGGGAGTTTGTTCGCATGAGCCTCGGTGGTGTGCGTGATGAGTCAGAGATTCGGGGTCATCGTAGAACTTATATTGGTTCCATGCCGGGTAAGATGATTCAGGCGATGAAAAAGGCGGGAAGTAAAAACCCGCTCATTCTGCTGGATGAGATTGATAAGATGGGTTCGGACTTCCGTGGAGATCCATCTTCAGCACTGCTGGAGGTTCTCGATCCTGAACAGAATCACACCTTTAATGATCACTACATGGAAGTGGACTATGACCTTTCCGAGGTGATGTTTATTACAACAGCCAACAGCTTTAATATCCCGGGGCCACTTCTGGACCGGATGGAGATCATCCAGATCTCCGGCTATACCGAAGTGGAAAAGATAGCGATTGCCAAGCGCTATCTTCTGCCCAAACAGATGAAAAACCATGGTTTGAAGGAGGGGCAGTTCAACCTTGATGATGCTGCATTGACCAATATCGTGCGTTACTACACACGCGAGGCAGGTGTACGAAATCTTGACCGTGTTCTGGCCAAGCTCTGTCGGAAAATTGCCAGAGAGTTGATTGCTACGGAGTTTAAAGAGAGCAGGAAGATTGTTGTGGCTGATCTTGAAAAACTGCTCGGTGTACATAAATATCGCTTTGGCCTTGCCGAAGAGAGGGATCAGATCGGTGTTGTAACAGGGCTGGCCTGGACGGAAGTGGGCGGCGAGCTGCTACAGATTGAAACCGCCCTGACACCGGGTAAAGGCAAGCTTACTGTCACCGGACAGTTGGGTGATGTCATGCAGGAGTCTATTCAGGCAGCACTGACCTATGTCCGCTCACGGGCAACCATGCTTGGACTGAAGCCGGATTTTCACCAGAAAGTGGACATTCATGTGCATGTCCCTGAAGGGGCGATTCCAAAAGATGGACCCTCTGCAGGACTGGCAATGGCAACTTCGATTGTCTCTGCTCTGACCGGCATTCCAGCCCGTAAAGATGTCTGCATGACTGGTGAAATAACCTTGCGTGGCAAGGCGTTACCCATTGGTGGACTGAAAGAGAAACTGCTGGCGGCACACCGTGGTGGATTGACGGATGTGGTGATCCCTGAAGAGAATGAAAAGGATCTGAAGGATATCCCCGGGAATATATTGGAGGGCCTGAAAGTGCATGTTGTGTCACATATAGATGAAGTGCTTAAATGTGCCTTGACGAGGCTGCCCGCTGGGTTAAGTATCCCCTCAGACTTTGTTCCGGAATCAATCGTGGGGATCTATTTAGAAGAGGGATCGACGACGGCACATTAATACATTTTCAGTTGATGAATATTAAAATAAAAAAAAACCGGTTGACAGGAGATGGGGTCAAATGATTATAGTTCGATCCATCAAACACAGCTAGCGGGAGAAAAAATGAATAAAGCAGAATTAATCGATCATGTGGCAGCAAATGCTGACCTGAGTAAAGTAGCAGCAGGTGCTGCGGTGGAGGCAGTTCTTAGTGGTGTTACTGGCGCTCTGAGTAATGGCGGTAGCGTAAGTCTGGTAGGATTTGGTACTTTTTCAGTAGCAGATCGTGCGGCACGTACTGCACGTAATCCACGTACTGGTGAGGCAATTCAGGTTGCAGCATCCAAGGCACCTAAGTTTAAAGCTGGCAAAGCTCTGAAAGACGCTGTTAAGTAAAAACTAAATGAGCGGTCTATGCCGCTCGTGCTTTTAAACAGGGGCTTAACAGGGCCCTTGTTTTTTTGGGCGCTTAGCTCAGTTGGTAGAGCACCGCCCTTACAAGGCGGTGGCCGCAGGTTCGAGTCCTGCAGCGCCCACCATTTACTACCTGGAGCGGTAGTTCAGTTGGTTAGAATGCCGGCCTGTCACGCCGGAGGTCGCGGGTTCGAGTCCCGTCCGCTCCGCCACGATAAGCCTCTGATGGAAACGTCAGAGGCTTTTTATTGCCTATAAAAGAACAACTGTGCGGGTGGGAGCGAGAACACGCGATTGGGTTCGACAACATCGCAGGAGCGATGTTGAACGTCACGAAAGTGACGATCCGAAGGGTGGAGGGCAGGATGCCCGACATAGTCCCGTCCGCTCCGCCATTTGTTTAATACGGCTTCAGGCTTCCTGCCTGAAGCCTTTTTCTATTTTACCGTGTCTCCCTAGTAGAAGTTGTTAGGCATTCACTATAATGCGTTGCCTGCCTACACTGGGGCGATGAACACGGATCGTTTTCTGGAAGCCTAGGATTATATTTATAATAATGTTCTTTCTGAATTAAGGAATGGTCAGAAACGAACTCACTGGATGTGGTTTATCTTCCCTCAAATAGCAGGGCTGGGACGCAGCCCCATGGCAAGGTTTTATGCCATCACAAATTTGGATGAGGCCCATGCATATTTAAATCACCCCCTGCTGGGGCCCAGACTTGTAGAGTGTACAAAAACGTTACTTGGCATTCAGGGCAAAGCTGCCAATGATATATTTGGGTATCCTGATGATATGAAGCTAAAGTCATCTATGACGCTGTTTGCTTCGATTGCAGGAGATGACTCTCCGTTTTCTGCCGTCCTGGAACGATTCTTTCACGGTGAGTTGGACAGACTGACCCTGGATAAAATTTCACCAAAGCCCTGAACACCCGCTTTTGGCCATCGGCTCAGATTTTTTTCATCCAGTTGATTCGTCTGGCCATTCTGGTTTGTAGTTTAATCCCTGTCTTTGAACAGTGCTCTTTTTTGTAAGATGTTCCAATCATTGCTATGATGCTGCCTGCCTTTTTCAAACATAACATTCTTGGAGGGATGAAATGCCAGTGACACTGAACCGTATTGCCAAAGAGGGTGCCAATGGCCCCGCTATGATGCCAATTATTCAAGGTGTCGGACGGGCAGGTATTGAAATATCTGCCCTGCTGCGTGGTGCGGTGTTTCGTGGTGCACTGGGCGTTGCCGGTAGTGAGAATGTTCAGGGCGAGCAGCAGCAGAAGATTGATATCCTCTCTGATGAAATTTTCCTTGATGAAATGCGTTCTACGGGCCACGTCTGTGCGGTTGGTTCCGAGGAGCAGGAAGAGCTTCTTATGATTGATGAGTATTCACATTCGGACTGGGTCGTACTGGTTGATCCACTGGATGGCTCATCCAATCTCGATATTGATGGTCCGGTTGGCACCATATTTTCAGTTGTTAAACGCAAGACGGCCAGCTCTGAAATGCCGCATGTGTCCGACACGTTGCAGTCCGGGCGTGAAGTGGTGGCTGCCGGTTATGTGCTTTTTGGCCCATCTTTGATGCTGGTCTGTTCCGTTGGCGAGGGCGTTCATGGTTATACCTTTAATCCGAACAGTGCCCGCTTTGAGTTGAGCCATCCGGACATGTCGATTCCTGCAACCGGTGGTTACTATTCGGTGAATGAATCCAATGCTGATAAATGGCTTGATGGCATGGGTAGTAAGCTTGAAGCATTGAAAGAGTCTTCCGGTCTGGGAATGCGCTATGTCGGTTCCATGGTGGCGGATATGCATCGCACTCTGCTCAAGGGTGGCATTTTTCTCTATCCAGCGGATGAGAAAAACAGCACGGGCAAGCTTCGTCTTCTTTATGAGGCGATTCCGATGGGTTACCTGATTGAGAATGCCGGCGGCAAGGCGAGCTGCAGTGCTGATCTGGCCATTCTGGATGTTGAACCAGAGGGGTTGCATCAGCGGGTGCCTGTTTATCTTGGCTCAACTTCTGCGGTTGAAAAACTGCTCGGATAGCATCGTGCCGGAGCACGCCGAATTCAGAGCGCTCTATCTAAGTGAAATAGGTGTCCACACACCACTCCCTGTCAATAGTGCTGATTCATCAAACAAGAGTTCCAATGAGATCAGACCGGAGGGGGCCACAGTGGTTCCTTCTCCGCTCTCTTCCCGGTCCGGGCCAGTATCACTTTCTGCCACTTCAACTGCTGACACTGCTGTGGATGGGAACGGGCTGGATGATATTGCAATTCAGGCCTCATCATGCACGGCATGCCAGCTGTCTGAGCAGAGAACCAAAGTTGTATTCGGAGTGGGTAATCCCGAGGCAGATATTGTCTTTATTGGTGAGGCTCCCGGGCGCGATGAGGATATGAAGGGTGAACCGTTTGTGGGCAGGGCAGGGCAACTCCTGGACCGCATGCTGGTTACACTTGGTATGAACCGGTCAGAGGTCTACATCATGAATACGGTCAAGTGCCGCCCACCCAACAATCGTGATCCAAGGCCGGGTGAGGTTGAGGCATGCAGCCGCTGGTTTGATGCTCAGCTCAGGGAGCTCTCGCCGAAAATTATCTGCCTGCTGGGAAGAGTCTCGGCACAGACAGTGCTTGAGACAGACAAGCCACTTTCAGTTCTGCGTCGAAACTGGCACGACTACCACGGGATTCCGGTTCAGGTGATGTATCATCCGGCCTATCTGCTGCGATCTCCACAGCAGAAGCGGCACGCCTGGAGTGATCTCTGTGAGCTTAAGAGGCGTTACGGTTCACTCTCATCGTGAGATGAGTCTTCACCATCCATCTTTCTGATTTTAACACGTCTGATCCAGTCGCCACGAAGGCTGGTTACCTCGATATAAACACCACTTTCCAGAATGCAGAGTTTGTCCTCAGGCTGATCACCAAGCAGGCTGACAATCAGTCCCCCTATGGTGGTGGCATTCTCCTCGGGCATCTGTGTATCCAGAGCCAGATTCAGATCATGCAGGTTCGCTGTGCCGGCAACCACCAGTGACCCATCCGGTTGCGGCCATACTTCCGGCAGCGATGGGATATCGGATTCATCAACAATTTCACCAACGATCTCCTCGA
>JAJRVG010000019.1 GCA_021545595.1 Zetaproteobacteria bacterium
CCGAACATCACTTTTGACTTTACGTAGCTGATTCTATGCAGGATGCATGGATCAGCATCTAAAGAACAAACGGAGTAAGATATGAATTTTGCTGATCGTGATGGTCTGATCTGGTTTGATGGAGAGATGGTGGATTGGCGTGAGGCCAAGGTCCATGTCCTGACCCATACCCTGCATTATGGTATGGGCGTATTTGAGGGCGTTCGTGCCTACCATGCCGACCAGGGAACAGCGATTTTCCGCCTTCAGGAGCACACCGACCGCCTGTTCCGCTCGGCCCACATCATGAATATGCCGATGCCATTCTCCAAGGATGAGCTCAATGCTGCCCAGCTGGCAGCGGTTAAAGAGAATAGCTTGGACTCAGCCTATCTGCGTCCGATGGTGTTTTATGGCTCCGAAGGCATGGGGCTGCGCGCAGACAACCTGAAAACACACGTGATTGTTGCTGCGTGGGAGTGGGGTGCATATCTGGGACAGGATGCGCTTGAAAAAGGTATCCGTATCCGTACATCCTCCTTTACCCGTCATCACGTCAACGTCGCAATGTGTAAGGCCAAGGCAAATGGCAACTACATCAACTCAATGCTGGCGCTCTCCGATGCGCTACGTGATGGCTATGATGAGGCACTGTTGCTGGATGTGGACGGCTTTGTTGCCGAGGGTAGTGGTGAGAACTTCTTCATGGTCTATAACGGCGTGATCTACACCCCTGAACTGACCAGTGCGCTGGACGGCATCACCCGTGCCACGGTGATTCAGTTGGCAGAGGAAGAGGGTTATGAACTTCATGAAAAACGCATCACCCGTGATGAGGTTTATGTAGCCGATGAGGCCTTCTTCACCGGTACAGCCGCTGAAGTAACCCCGATCCGTGAGTTGGATGGACGCACCATCGGCTGCGGTTCACGAGGGCCGGTCACTGAAAAACTACAGAAGAAGTATTTTGACGTCGTTCACGGCAAAAGCAGTGCGCATGCCGACTGGCTCGCAATCGTCTAACTGCTTCGTTTTGTAGTATGAAAACAACCGGGCCCGTTACGAATCGTAACGGGCCCGGTTTTCAGACAGTCTGAGCTGTTTCACATAATCAACCTGTTATTCGGGGCCACAGAAACAGTGCCTGACATCAATTGCTCTGAGCCCTTTCACGCCCTCCTTAGGAAGCCAGTAACGAATCGCCAGTTTGGCATTACAATCTATGGTTGTACCGGGATAAAACACGCCCGTCCAACGTGCTGTCGAGGCATCAAAGTGTTTCCGCCTTGCCCAGTTATTTCTTACATCCAATGCCGCACCGGCTGCTCCAACACCGCCTAGCAGCACGCCACCGACTCCAACCGCAGCAGGTATGTTTGATGCTTCATGTTTTACGTCAGCACCCCCGCTCTTCTGCGATGGAAGAATTTTTCTCTCTCCCATTTCCAGCCAGATTTCCATCACACCGACAGGCCATGGTGTCTCTGACATATCCACACTTACATCCAATGCACCTTTTTCACCCTGGCTTAGCCGGGTATTAAATTGAAAATCACCCCATTGGCGTGTAGCCACACATGCTCCACTACGGCTAAGCTGACCTGTCGCGATATTTGACAGTTCAACCGCAGGATCTTTTTTATCAGCTGCACAGGCAGAGAGTGAAGCAGCCACAAGCATTAAGGGGATGAATACCTTTTTTGAATTACCCATCATTTTCTTCACCTCGATATTGCAGTGCCTCAGCAATATGTCTGCCGGAAACACTAGCTTCACTCTCAATATCCGCAATGGTGCGTGCTACTTTCAAAATACGGTGATAGCTGCGTGCCGAGAGGCTGAATCGGGACATAGCTGCATCCAGCAGCTTTATACCCTCACCGTCCGGCATAGCAGATGCCTCCAGTTGTGATGGTGTTAGCCGTGCATTGACCATGCCATCCCCCTGCCGGACGTACTGTCGCTGACGGGCTGCACTCACCCGCATGGCAACTACGGTGGAGGATTCGCCTGCTGCCATACCCATCAACTCATCTTTTTCGACAGGAGGCACATGCACACGTAAATCAAACCGGTCTAAAAGCGGGCCGGAAATTCGGGTTATGTAACGCCGAACCTGCATACCACTACACCGGCAACTACGGGTCGGATGCCCCAGATACCCGCACGGGCATGGGTTCATCGCCGCTACCAGTTGAAACTGAGCTGGGAACTCAAGCGTGTCAGCCGCTCTGGCAATGCAGACGTGCCCATTCTCCAGAGGCTGCCGGAGCACCTCCAGAACCTGCCGTTTATACTCCGGCAATTCATCGAGAAAGAGTGTGCCATGGTGTGCCTTACTTACTTCACCCGGCCTCGGTACACTGCCACCACCAATCATGGCCACATCCGAAGCACTATGGTGTGGAGCACGATAGGGCGGCATTGATGAAAGTGGTGTGCGACCCCGTTCACCTGAAATACTGTAAATGCGTGCCACCTCCAGCTTCTGCTGGTCAGTCAGGGGAGGAAGAATCCCGGGAAGCCTCTGGGCCAGCATGCTTTTGCCGACACCGGGTGGCCCGGAAAGCAGCAAATGATGAAGCCCTGCTGCTGCAATTTCCAAAGCACGGCGAGCCTGCTGCTGCCCACGGATATCAGCCATGTCGGGCACGTTTTGCGCATGATCCTTCTCAACTGCTTCTGCCTCGTATCGGATTAACAGTTCACGCCCGGCGAGGTGACGGGAAACGGCAAGAAGATTCCTGGCAGGCAGCACTTCAAGGCCATCAACAACCACCACTTCATCAGCATTGGCCTCGGGAAGAATGATCGATTTAAAGCCCTGAGCACGCGCAAACAGTGCCAGAGGAAGTGCCCCGGAAGTTGCGTTAAGCCTGCCGTCCAGAGCCAGTTCACCGATCATGAAGGGAAGTGTTTCATTCATTTGCACCTGCCCGGATGCAAGCAGCAGCCCAATAGCAACGGGCAGATCGAAATAGGAGCCATCCTTACGTTTATCGGCTGGAGCAAGATTGACAGTGATATGACGGAGTGGAAATTCGAAATTGGAGTTTAACAAAGCAGCCCGGACACGATCACGGGACTCACGTACCGCAGCCTCTGCAAGGCCCACCATAGACCACGAGGGCAGGCCTCTTGAAAGATCCACCTCAACATCTACAGGCTCAGCATCAAGCCCGCGCAATGCGGCTGAAGCCAAACGAGCTAACAAAACTGAAACTGCTTACTTATGCTCTTTCAGTTTTTCTTCCAGCTCTTTGACACGCGCATCAAGTCGCACAAGCTCTTCGCGTGCCTTGTTCAGCATCGTTTCCTGAACCTGCATACGTTCATGGGTGACAACATCAAAGTGCTCCAGCGCCCCTTCAACAATGCCGCGCACCTGAGTTTCTGCTTCCTGTTTTACACCACCAAGCATACGCAGACTACCTGCAATCTTCTCGGCGATATCATCCAACACTTCATTATTTACAGACATCTTCCACCTCCGTTACAGCCCAAGCATCTCATTTGCGCGTGAATGCGGCAATACTCCCTTTGAGGTAGGCCGTTTTGCCCGATGGCATTTTAATACGCAACCACTTGGAATCTTTTATAG
>JAJRVG010000215.1 GCA_021545595.1 Zetaproteobacteria bacterium
AACTTTAAAACATATTCTAATCGGGTTCCGACTGGTTGAAGAATAGTGCGATATTATGTGCCGTATATCTTAATGTGTGAATGACCACCCGTCTTATATTGCCAGATAGCCGGTGTGCACCCCGTTCTGATATCTTATTCTGATGGGTTTGATTTAAGCTGACTGTTAGAACGGAGGCTGATACTTAATACCGTATAACCGACAATGCCTGAAGCCAGTGAACCCAGAATAATACCAAGTCGCTCATCAAACAGCAGGTCAGTGCCAGTCTCTTCAAAGGCAAGTGAACCTATGAACAGGCTCATTGTAAAGCCAACACCGCACAGTGCTGCTGTGCCATACAGAGAGATCCAGGACATGCCTTCTGGCAGGTTTGTTAACCTAAGCTTAATCGCAATCCAGCAGAGGCCGAAGACACCTGCCTGCTTCCCGGCAAAAAGACCGAGCGCAATACCCAGCGGTACGGTGTGGAGAAGATGTTCAGCTCCCACACCGTCAAAACTGATCCCGGCATTGGCAAATGCAAAAAGTGGTAACACGAAAAAGGCGACAAGTGTGTGCAGATCGCTCTCCATCTCCTTTAGCGGTGAGGCTCCTTCTCTGGTCTTTGACTTTATTGGAATAAACATCGCTAAAACAATTCCTGCCAACGTGGCATGTACCCCGGATTTCAGTGTTGCCACCCACATCACCACGCCAACCATGATATAGACACTTTTTGCATCAACACCACGCCTGTTCAACAGGAGAAGAACGGGAATGCAGAGGGCAACAATCACAAGTGAAAGCAGTGAAATTTTAGCTGTGTAGAAAATAGCGATGATGATGATTGCACCAACATCATCAAAGATTGCCAACGAAGTAAGAAACACCTTTATACTGGTAGGCACTCTCGAACCCAATAAAAACAGGACCCCTAATGCAAACGCAATATCCGTTGCTGTTGGTATCGCCCAACCCTTCATGGCCGTAGAATCATTAATGTTAAGATAGGTGTAAATCAGTGCAGGAACAGCCATGCCACCAACGGCTCCTACAGCGGGGAGGATGATATTTTTTTTATCCGAAAGCTCACCTTCAATAAGCTCCCGTTTCAACTCAAGACCGACCAGAAAAAAGAATATAGCCATAAATCCATCATTGATCCAAAGCAACAGTGGTTTTGCAACCTCCAAAGCACCAACTCGAATTTCTACAGGGGTATCAAGAAGCATTATGTAATAAGATTGCAAAGGTGTATTGGCAACCATAACTGCAAGTAGTGCGGCGAGTATGAGAATGATACCAGCTGCAGATTCAAGCCTGAAAAAATTTGACAGGAATGATTTTTGAGGAGTGTCCATAAATATCTTTGCCTTCCAATGGTGATAATATGCGATAAATATCAGGAAGCGACTATAGCTTAAAGCGTTTGAAAGGGTAAACAACCACACCGGGTTGAAAGCAGAGATTCATTCATTCAGAGAGCCTGAGAAACTTTATGCCACCTTTGCCAACCCACTCTTCCCCACCAGCCTGAAACTCTATCTATTTCAACATATATTCATTATGACAGAACAAGTTCCAGCTGTGCCGTAACCGCGTACACCCCGTTTTACAGGTGAGAATGGGTTGACAAGGGAACATTTGTGGCCAATATTGGCAATTAGTGGGGATTTGTGGGTAATCCCCCTGATAATGTGGAGAGGCAACAATCTATGTTCGAAGGTGAGCACACTGTCAGCATGGACGATAAGGGTCGGGTCAGCATTCCTGCTGGTTTCCGAGAGACCCTGCGCCGCCTCTACGATGATGAACGCGTTGTTATTACCCGCGACTACGATGGTTGCCTCCGTGTTTACCCGCCCAAAGAGTGGGATAAAAACCTCCAGAAATTTCGCACTCTAAATACAAACAACCGTCAAGCCCGCTACTACGCCCGATTTGTCATAGCCTCTGCTACTACTTGCTCTCCAGACAAGCAGGGTCGTGTTCTTGTCTCACCCACACTTAGACAAAGCGCAGATTTAAACAAACAGGTCATATTTGCCGGCGGGCCGGACTATTTTGAGGTCTGGAGCGCGGATCGTCACAACACCATGCTAGTAGAAGCCCAGCAGCTTCTTCTTGATGGTGGTCCGGACTTCTGATGTGCCAAACCACGGACAGGATTCCCACAAGAAACATGTTCCTGTTCTCGCCAACGCATTTATCAATGCGCTCTGCATCGATCCTGATGGCCTCTACGTTGACGCTACCTTCGGCCGCGGCGGTCATAGCCGCATGCTGCTCAATCGCCTCTCCTCCCTGGGGCAGCTTATCGCACTGGATCGTGATCCAGATGCGGTGGCTGAAGGCAAGCGTCTTGAAGCTGAAGACCCACGCTTCAGAATCTTTCACTATGACTTCGCGTCTCTCGAAATGGCCATTGGTGAAGCCGGGTGGGACAGGGTGACAGGCATTGGCTTCGATCTTGGTGTCTCCTCTCCGCAGTTTGACCAGGCTGATCGTGGCTTCTCATTTCAACATGATGGCCCACTGGACATGCGTATGAATTTTGAGCATGGCCAACCGCTATCCAGGAAGCTAAAAAATGTCTCTGAAAAAGAGCTTATTCATCTGATTCGTGAGTATGGCGATGAGCGTTATGCCGGACGTATCGCCAAAGCCATTCTACGTACTGTTAACAGCGGTGAGATGAACACCACCCGCGATCTTGAGAACGCCTGCTTCCACGCTGTGCCCAAACAGGCGCGTTACAGCGGAAGTCACCCTGCCACCCGTACCTTTCAGGCGTTGCGCATCTGGGTAAACGATGAGTATGGCCAGCTCGAGGGGGGAATCCGCTCCGCCATGAAACACCTGCTACCCGGAGGTCGTCTGGCTGTGATCTCATTCCACTCCGGTGAAGATCGCCGGGTTCGTGACCTCATCGAAGCGGAAGTGCACCCATGTACATGCCCGCCACAGTTTCCTCTCTGCGTATGTGGACGCACAGCATCCATGCGCTGGCTGCAGAAGAAGCCTCTGCGCCCCTCAGAGGAAGAGACTACTGCCAACCCGCGCAGCCGCTCCTCCATGCTGCGTGTCGCCGAGGCTATTGAAGTGGGTGCAATCCAGTGATCAGTCGTAAGCTTTCAACCACTCTGCTTCTGGGCTCAGTCGTTCTGCTGGCGAGCAGCCAGGTATGGCTCTCCCATTTGCGTTATGAACTCTCGCTGGAAACCTCCCGCATCCAGAAAGAGCAGAGCGAACTGAAGCGTGAAATGAACCAGTTAAATCTGGAACTGGCCAGTCTGACACGGCCGGAACGTCTGCGCAAAATTGCTCAGGTCGATCTGGGTATGGCACCGCCGCTTCCGATGCAGGTAATTCGACCATGAGCATCTCTTCCAAGAATGATCGGGAGAAGATATTTATCCGTCGCCGCCTTGAAGCGGTAGCAGGTCTGGTTGCTGTCGGGTTCCTGCTTCTGACGATTCGCGCAGTCGATCTACATTGGCTACAAGCAGATCAGCTGCAGGCAATGGCTGATAAGCAGCATTTCCGTCAGTTTGAGACTGCTGCACCCCGTGGACTCATCCTCGACATACATGGACGAACGCTTTCGGAGAGTATTGAGGTGCCCTCCATTGCTGCTATCGCCCGTGAAGTGCCCGACAAGGATATTGCCAGCCTGGCCGATGCACTCGGTATCAGCGAAAAGAGGCTGGCCAGAAAACTGAAGCATGGTCAGGGCTTTGTCTGGCTCGCCCGCCAGATAAGCCCCGCGATAGCTGAAAAGGTGATGGCACTTAATATTGAAGGTGTTCGTCAGGAGACTGAATGGCGGCGTTACCACCCGCTTGGTCCGGAAATTGGCCACCTGCTCGGCTTTGTCGGTATCGATGGCGATGGTCTTGAAGGTGTGGAGCACAACTTCAATGACACACTGACAGGAACACCTGGAATCAGACTGGTTCAGCGCGATGCACGTGGTCATTCACTGCCCGGCGGTATCTGGCTGAAAGATCCGGAGATGGGTAAAACTATTCAACTCTCGCTCGACAGCACCATTCAGAGTATTGCCTATGCGGCGCTGGCTGATGGTATCCGTCAGCAAAATGCCAAGGGCGGCTCCGTGGTTGTGATGCGCCCTGAAGATGGTGCCATCGTTGCCATGGCCAACTGGCCCGGCTTCAATCCCAACAGTTTCGGCAAACATAAGCCGGTAGAGTGGCGCAACCGCGTGATTACCGATGTCTTCGAGCCTGGCTCAACACTGAAGCCGTTTACCATTGCTGCGGCTTTGGGCTCCGGAAAATGGAAGCCGGAATCCCGTGTTTTCTGCGAGGATGGTAAGTATCAGGTTGCTGACTATACCATCCATGATGATCATCAGGAGGGGTGGCTGAATCTGACCGGATTGATTTCCCGATCCAGTAATATCGGTATTGCCAAGGTCGCACTTGATATCGGGTCCGAGCGCCTCTACAACATGTTGACAGAAGTCGGTTTTGAACGCCGGAGCGGGATCGGATTAAGTGGTGAATCGCCTGGCATCATACCACCCATCGGGCGATGGGGGCCGGTTGAAACCGCCAACATTGCCTTTGGCCAGGGGATTGCGGTCACGCCGTTGCAGCTTGCAACGGCCTTTTGCGTTTTGGCAAATGGTGGCAACTATGTGTCGCCAAAACTTCTTGCTGGCGAGAAGTCGGGCAAAATGCATCGTGTAATGCCTGAAGAGACTGCCCATACCATTCTCACCATGCTGGAGGCCGCAACAGGCCCGGATGGTACCGGAAGAAAAGCTGTGCCTGCCGGTTATCGTGTAGCCGGTAAAACCGGAACAGCACAGAAAGCAAGTGCGGACGGTAGTTATGCCGATGACAGATTTACTGCCGTATTTGCTGGTATCGCCCCTGCCGACAACCCTGTGCTTGTGGTTATTGTAGTGATTGATGAGCCTCAGAAATCGATCTATGGCGGTCAGGTGGCTGCGCCGGTTTTCCGTAACATTGTTGCCACAGCACTCCCCTACCTTGGTATATCACCGACAAAGAGTCGGGCTCCAGAGTGGCAGGTGCTGAAAACCTCACTGCCCGACAGTAGTGGAATTGCTTCACGGCATTCGCTGATTCGACTTTCACTCAGAGAAGCGAGAAGAGTCGCTTCTGCACGTGGAGTTCAGTTGCACACTCACGGCACAGGCTGGGTCAGCCGTCAGGAGCCCCGCTCTCTGGACTCGGTTGCTGCTGGTGAGATGGTGGAGGTGTGGCTTGATGAATAAAGCAATGCAACCCATACCCCGAATCGAACTCAAGCCGACACTTCTCTCATCCCTGTCTGATGTGGAGCCATCTTCTGATGTCACCATCTCCGGTATCTGCAATGATTCACGTCTGATTCAGCCCGGTGATGCATTTCTCTGCATGCCCCGTACAGCAGCCCATGCCAATGATTTTGCACGCATGGCCATGGAGCGTGGTGCCATGGCTGTCATCACCATTGCCAGGCGGACGGGTAAACCTGTTACTATTGACCTGCCATCCCTGCAGCTACCAAATATGTCAGCTGTGGGAGCGATGCTGCGCAAGCTTCTGGACACAGACAGGTTCGGCATCCACTACGTCGGTATCACAGGCACAGATGGGAAGACAAGTATTGCATGGATGCTGCGCGAGGCGCTGCTGCGTCGCTCTGACAGGGTCTGGTCAACAGGCACGCTTGGGCTGATCCGGGATAATTCCGATATCTCTGATATCGGTAACACCACACCTTCACTGATGACCTCCCATTACCTCATACAGCAGGCCATGAAAGAGGGTATTGATGCGCTGGTGATGGAGGTCTCTTCACACGGCATTGAGCAGGAGCGCATCGCCGCCCTGCCTATCAATACGGCGATCTGGACCAATCTGGGCCATGACCACCTGCAGGACCATGGTGGCTTTGAGGCCTATGCCGCATTGAAGGCGCGGTTTGTTGACGAGACAGTTCGTCGGGGCGGTTTAGCCATCTGCAACGCTGATGATGAAAATATCCGTAAACTGATGGCTGAAAACGGCACAGCTACTCACTGGTATGCACATGGCCTCTATGCCGCTGACATCAATCATGATATCGATCTGACGTGGGAGCAGGAGCTTCCGGGCATGGTTCGCTTCGCATACCAGGGCAAAGAGATATGCATTGAGGATATCCCGGCTGGAGAGTTTCATGCCGAAAACCTCGCTGCAGTTGCATTGACACTGATTCTTCGCTTCGGCCTGAAGTTTGAGATGCTCCCCTCCCTGCTGCGGGGAATTACCGCACCACCGGGTCGGATGCAGCCGTTGAATATCAGTCGCTGGCAGGTATTTATTGATTATGCTCATACGCCGGAGGCGCTGGAGCGCTGTATGGCAACAGCCAGAACATTGACACGCAACCGTCTCATTGTGGTATTTGGCTGCGGTGGCGAACGTGATCGTGAAAAAAGGCCCGAAATGGGTGCTATTGCCGTAGATCAGGCTGATCTGGTCTGGATCACTTCGGACAACCCGCGCGGTGAGCCACCTGAAGTGATCGCCTCGGAAATCGAGAGCGGTATGCCCCAGCCCTACCCGGCCGAGGTGTTCCTTGAACTGGATCGCCGGGCAGCCATTGCGGAAGCTATAAATACCATGGAACCGGGTGATACCGTTGTTATTGTCGGCAAGGGCCATGAAACCTACATGGAGGTTGCCGGCCGCCGGACTCCATGGAGTGACTTTGACGTTGCCGCCGACTGCCTGCACCTTAAAGAGGACCAGAGGATGCGGCTATGCGCATGACCGGTCTTGAACTCCAGAGGGCAACCCGTGGCGCATGGCAGAAGGGAATTCCTGAATCAATCAACGGCATCAGTACCGATTCAAGAAAGTTTGTCGAAGGGCACGCTT
>JAJRVG010000020.1 GCA_021545595.1 Zetaproteobacteria bacterium
AAAGAGTGCTTCATTCAACTCTGAGCTTGCACAGCAGTGGCGTGCTGAGGCTCAGCCTCAACACGTCGAAAGCCACGGTCTGATTTCACAGCCAGGCCTGTTCAGCTGGGAGAAGCCGGACATTGGCTCACAACTGCTGCTCAAATATCTACCTGAAACACTTTATGGCAGGGGAATGGATCTCTGCTGTGGTTATGGATTTCTCTCAGAACAGTTGCTGAAAACCTCCCCAAATATCGAAATGCTCTATCTTGTAGATGCTGATCATCTCGCTCTTCAATGTGCCGAACAGAACACCATGCCGTGGCAGGAGAAGATCAGGCCTCACTGGCTTGATGCTGTAGCAGACCCATTGCCCCCCTTTAAAAAAACCAGACTGGACTGGGTGATCTGTAACCCACCATTCCACAGAGGTCAGGACCAGGATGTTCCACTGGGACAAACTATTATTGCCAACGGCTGCAAATCACTGAAACGCGGTGGCAGCCTGTATATGGTCGCCAACCGGAAACTTCCCTATGAAGCAACGCTTGACCGGATGTTGATGCACCACCGCACCATTGTTCAGGAGCAGGGTTTCAAGATTATTGAGGCCACCAAGGGTACAGGCAAAAGGGTAAACCAAAAACCGGGCATGGAGACGGTCGGAACAGAAGGTTGGGACTTCGATTATGAGCAGGCGTAAACCGGAACGCCTGGACAGACTCCTGGCCAATCTGGGATATGGCTCCCGCAAAGATGTCGGCCACTGGGTCAAAGAGGGGCTAATTACCGTAGATGGTCGACTCGCGAAATCTGTATCCCAGAAAGTATTGGCAGAAACTGTCAGGGTTGAAGGTGAACCTCTGGATCATCCCGATGGCCTTACCCTGATCTATCACAAACCGACGGGGTCGGTATGCTCCCACAAAGAGATGGGGGTGCTGATCTATGCTGACTTTCCGGAACAGTGGAGTGATAGAAAACCACCGCTTTCCAGTGTAGGACGGCTGGATAAAGAGACATCCGGCCTGTTGGTGCTAACCGATGACGGACACCTTAATCACCACCTGACCAGCCCGAAACATCATATCTCCAAAACCTATGCCGTCAGACTCGATAGTCCCCTTTCCGGCAATGAGCAGGAGATCTTTGCCGGCGGCAGCCTGATGCTTGAGGGCGATGAAAAGCCGTGCCTGCCTGCTGAGATGAGGGCTTTGGGTGAAAGGAAGGCCACGCTTGTTCTGCATGAGGGCCGCTATCATCAGGTTCGGCGCATGTTTGCCGCTATTGGCAACCGGGTCACTACACTGACAAGAACGCATATTGGTGCACTATCACTGGATGAGACAAATCTTGCCCCGGGCACATACCAGACTATTGAGCCCGAAGCACTGATTAAGAGGGTATCACCCAGGGAAGAAGATATACACTGAACCTGTCTGAGTTCTACAATCGTGCTCGAAGTCGCTGGAACCAACGCTTAAATCTGCTCTGAGTTCATCTCAACAGCAGGGTTCAGAAAGAGCCATCCATCGACAAAAAAACGCCTCTGAATCAGAGGCATCATGTCGGCCAACTGCCAATCAATGTTTTTCCGGATGTTTATTCTGATCCTCATGATCATCATCAGAATCTTTCTTGTCGTTATCTTTTTCATCATCAGAATATTTTTTCTTGTCATGCTTGGATGACTTATGATTATCACGATCGTGCCTGTCTGAATCTGCCATTGCGGGCGCCACGGTCACACCGAACACAAAGACCAGCGCTATCAGTTTAAGTAGTAGATTACGGATCATCTCAATTCTCCTGCGAAATTGCATCATACAGCAGTAGTATTATTTGGAGCAAGCAGACAGAACAGGTGAAAAAAAACCTGCTTGCAGTTGTATTCTCAAATATTGATGCTAAAACATTGCAATGAACTATCGTCTATTAGCCAATAGTGGCCTCAAAGTCAGTCAAATCTGTCTCGGAACCATGACCTGGGGCAACCAGAATAGCCAGAGTGAGGCCTTTGAACAGCTTGGTTATGCACTGGACCAGGGTATAAATTTCATTGATACAGCAGAGCTTTATGCCATCCCACCCGAAGCTTCAACCTATGGTGCCACCGAAACCATTATCGGCAACTGGCTAAAACAAACCGGAAAGCGGAATGAAATCATTCTTGCCAGTAAAGTGTGTGGACCTACTGCATGGTGTCCTCATATCAGAAGGGGTAAAGCAAAGCTTGATCGTGAAAATATCCTCAGCGCAGTTGAAGGAAGCCTGAAACGGCTACAGACAGATTATCTCGACCTTTATCAGGTTCACTGGCCTGAACGGGAAACAAACTGTTTTGGCAAGCTGGGCTATGAAGAGAGTAGTGTCGGCCGTGCCACCCCCATTGATGAGACACTCATGGCACTTGGTGAGCTTGTGCAGCAGGGAAAAGTCCGGCACATCGGTATCTCCAATGAAACCCCCTGGGGAGTGATGCAGTATCTGAATAGTGCAAGAGAACAGCAACTCCCCCGAATCCTCTCCATTCAGAATCCCTACAGCCTGCTTAATCGCAGTTTTGAAATTGGTCTTGCGGAGATTTCATATCGTGAAAAGGTTGGCCTGCTGGCCTACTCACCCTTGGGATTTGGTACGCTTTCAGGAAAATATCTTGACAGACAGCGGCCAAAAAAAGGGAGAATTACTCTATTCCCTCACTATCAACGCTATTTAACAGAACAGGGGATTAGAGCCACGGAAGCCTATGTTGCTTTAGCCCGTGAACATGGCCTTGATTCTGCACAGATGGCATTAAGCTTTGTCCATTCGCGACCATTTGTGACATCAACCATCATTGGTGCAACCACGATGGAACAGCTTCACTGTAATATTGCCAGTGTGAACATCGACCTGCCCGGAGAAGTGATTCAGGCTATCCATGACATTCATCAAACATTTCCCAACCCTTGCCCGTAGCAAAAATCAAGACATAATCCACGCCATGTTTTTTCCGTCTGCAACAAATCACAGACATAGCGTGCTATCATCTGTGATGTTGCTGGCACTACTATTTCTATCCGGCTGTGCAACCGTGGAGAACAATCATGACCCTATTGAAGGCCTGAACCGCTCGACAGACCGTTTCAACGACCTTCTGGATCGGGCGGCCCTGAAGCCACTCGCTA
>JAJRVG010000216.1 GCA_021545595.1 Zetaproteobacteria bacterium
CTCTGTTAGAACCAGATTATCACGATGAATGACCGAGGTGAAATCTACAAACCCCAGCACCTCTTCAATCTTCTCACTGCTGATACCGATCAGCTTGCGCATCTCATTAACACTGTAGTTGCACAAGCCACGTGCTATCACGCCATCGGGCGCATATATCTCAACACATTCACCTTTATCAAACACCCCTTCAACACCGGTCATGCCAATTGGCAAAAGGCTACCACCGCCTTCAACGATAGCTCTGGCAGCACCTTCATCCACATAGATTTTTCCTACCGGATGCAGAACATCTGCAATCCAGTGCTGACGCCTGGACTGCCTGTCACCACCACAGAGAAAGAGTGAGCCCACATCGTTGCCCTCTATCAGTTCAGCCAGAATATTTTCACTGTGACCATTTACAATGGCTGCGGTGACCCCACCCCGGGTTGCAATGCGGGCAGCCTTCAGCTTGCTCACCATGCCACCCGTCCCGAACGCACTACCGACATCATCAGCCATCTTCATAATCTCTGCCGTTAGTGATTCGATGGTCGAGAGTCGCTCGGCAGCAGCACTGCTGGCCGGGTCTTCACTGAACAACCCATCCACATCGGTCATCATTACCATCATATCTGCATCAACGAGAAGACTGACAAGTGCTCCCAGTGTGTCGTTGTCACCAAATTTAATCTCCTCTACAACAACCGTATCATTCTCATTCACGACAGGCACCACGCCTGCGGCAAAGAGAGTCTCACTGGTGTTGCTTGCATTGAGATAACGACGACGATGCCTTAAGTCATCTTTTGTCAGCAACAGTTGTGCTACCTGAACGCCGTGTTTCGCAAATGCCTGCTTATAGGCATACATCAGCAGGGGCTGTCCAATAGCAGCGGCAGCCTGTTTTTCATGCACAGAGAGGCGTTTCTCCATCCACTGCATCTGCACCCGGCCAACCGCCACCGAGCCGGAAGTGACCAGGCAGACCTCTATGCCGCGCTGCCGAAGTGCTACAATTTCTGTTACAATGCGTTCTACAGCAGGCATGCGAAGACCATCATTCGCATCAGTTAAAAGCGAACTGCCAACCTTGACGACCATCCGCCGGCTGCGTCTGAGATCAGATCGAGATTGAATCACGCTTCTCTATCCGCTCTTTCTGCCACATCTACACACTCCTCTGCGCTATCTTCTGCAGTCTCTTTGTTGAATTCCTCAGCATGTACTACCCGCACCTGATCATACAGATCTCTCAGTAACTGCTGGATTCCCTCACCGGTCACAGACGAAACAGTATAATAGGTTAATCCCAGTTTCGCAGCTTCTTCCAGCAGAGGTTCACGATCTTCATCCTGAACAGCATCCATTTTATTCAGAACCAGCAGCCGGGGCTTATTGAATACACTCTCTCCATACCCTTTCAACTCAGCCTCAATCTCATTGAACTGATCGGTAATCGATATCCCTTCAGGGTGAGCCACATCCACCAGATGCAACAGCACCCGTGTGCGTTCAATATGCTTTAAAAAACGATGCCCAAGCCCTTTACCTTCGTGTGCACCCTCAATAAGACCGGGGATGTCGGCCATGACAAAACCATCGCCATCATCCATGTAGACCTGCCCCAATGAAGGAGCAATCGTCGTAAACGGATAATCCGCAACCTTGGGCTTCGCATTTGAAACACGCGAAATCAGGGTTGATTTTCCGGCATTTGGAAGCCCTACAAGACCAACATCTGCCATCGATTTAAGTTCAAGAAAGCGAACGCCGGACTCGCCCTCAATGCCGGGCTGTGCATACCGTGGTGCGCGATTGGTGCTGGTTACAAAATGCGGGTTGCCAAGGCCCCCCATACCACCTTTCGCAAGAAAGGCTTCCTGACCATCCCGGGTAAGGTCGAACAGTATTTCGCCATGCTCATCTTTAACGATGGTGCCCAACGGCACTTTAACAAAGACATCCTCACCCATACGGCCATGCATCTTCTTGCCCCTGCCCGAATGCCCGTTTCTGGCAAAAATACGTTTACGAAGATAGAGCTCCTGCAGCGTATTCTTCTCATGGCTGGCAACAAGAATAACATGCCCGCCACGGCCTCCGTCACCACCATCGGGGCCACCCTTGGGAATATACTTTTCACGGCGCATCGATGAGCACCCGGGACCACCGTTGCCAGCTTTAACTTCGATTTTTACTTCATCAATAAATCGCATCGTGGATTAACCTATTCCTGTCATCTTCCATATCAAACTGTTCCAACTCTCACCTGCCGCAACCCGGTTTGGGGCGAACCGGACAGCGGAAACGAAAAGAGGGTGCCGATAAGCACCCTCATGAAGACCATCATTAACAGACTGGTTTAGCTGGCAACACGAACCGTTGTGCGGCCTGCGCGTTTATAGTACTCAACTTTTCCATCAGTCAATGCGAAAAGGGTGTAATCCCTGCCACAACCTACATTGGTTCCCGGACGAATTTTTGTGCCACGCTGACGAACCAGAATATTCCCGGCAATGACCACTTCGCCACCATACTTCTTCACGCCAAGGCGTTTGGAGTTGGAGTCGCGGCCATTATTGGAAGAACCGCCTGCTTTTTTATGTGCCATCGTCTACTCCTCGCCTGCCTTTTTCGCTTTAGCAGCACTCTTTTTGGCCGCAGGCCTGGCCGCGGCTTTCTTCGGTGCTGCTTTAGCCTTGACTGCTGTCTTTGGCTTAGCCTCAGCCTTCTTCGGCGCTGCTTTAGCCTTGGCTTTTGCCTTTGGCTTGGCCTCGGCTTTTGGTGCTGCCTTTGGAGCCGCTTTCGTGGTGGCTGCGCCTGTAGCCGCAACGTCAGTGATCTGAACCTGTGTGTAATCCTGACGATGTCCCTGGGTCAGACGATAATTTTTACGCCGCTTTTTCTTGAAGACTACAATCTTCCTGTCACGGCCCGCATCGGTAACCACAGCAGACACGGTTGCTTTTGCCACGCCTGCGCCAACTTTAATGTTTGCACCTTCGCCAAGCATCAGTACATCATCAAAGGTTACTTTCTTGCCAACTTCTGCATCGAGTTTTTCTACACGCAGAACATCGCCCTGCTGTACCCGGTACTGTTTGCCACCAGTCTTAATTACTGCATACATATCAGTGCTCTCCAGTCTCGGTTACGCAGCCTTGGCAGGCTTGCCATATTTCTTGTAGAAGCGCTCAACGCGGCCCTCGGTATCCATAATCTTCTGTTTACCAGTATAGAACGGATGGCATGCAGAACAGACTTCCACATGAAGGTCACCACAGGTTGAACGGGTCTCAAATGTATTGCCACATGAGCATGTCACTTTGGCAGCAATATATTCAGGATGAATTTCAGCTTTCACTTTTCTGCTCCTGTCCTTCGAAAGGGCGCGATTTATACATTCGCAGCCATCGTAATTCAAGCATTAATAACAGAGCGGGCACCCTGAGCTCTCAGAACAGCCACCTTTTAACATAAAATTACTTTGGATTTAGATCAGGCCAACCAGTGCAGATTTACATATCTCCATAACAGGTTCCGGGTAGACACCAATCACAACAACAACCACTGACGTAACTGCTACGGCCGCCTGGATAAGGCGATTCTCACTAAAGTTGAATGCAACACGCTCTTCATCAAAGTAGATATATTTAACCACCCTGATGTAATAGAAGGCTCCAACGGCAGAGAAAAGGATCGCAATCAGGCCGAGATAGAGATGTCCGGCATCAATAACGGCTGCAATCACTGCAAACTTGGCCCAGAAACCACCCAGAAACGGGATGCCGGCCAGTGAAAACATCATCAGACCCATCGCCAGCGCATAACCGGGGCGAACTCTGGACATACCGGCAAAATCATCGAGCAACTCGCCCTGAATACCGTCACGGCGCATCAGAATAATAATGGCGAATGCACCCATCGTCATAAACAGATATATCGTCATATAGACCAGCACACCGGCGTAGCCATCCGGCGTGGCCGCAATCAGGCCAAGCAGTACAAAACCAACATGTCCGATCGTCGAATATGCCAGCATACGTTTGATATTGCGTTGTGCAATCGCTGCAATGTTACCAACAGCAAGGGTAAGAACCGCCATACCCGTAAACATCACTGTATACTCATGCTGTAGTGCTGGCAGAGCGTCCACCAGAACGCGCATCATGACTACAAAGCCGGCCACTTTGGGTGCAACCGACATGAATGCAGTAATCGGTGTCGGGGCACCCTCATAGGCATCCGGTGTCCACATATGAAAGGGAGCAATCGAAACCTTGAATGCCATACCAGCCAGCAGGAATACCATTCCAATCAGTGTTACTGTCCTGATATCGGATGAACCAGCCATCATGGCTTCACCAACCTGAACAAAGTCAAAGCTGGCGGTAACGCCATAGAGGAAGCTGATGCCGTAGAGCAGCATCCCTGATGAGAGGGAGCCGAGAATAAAATATTTCAGTGCAGCTTCAGATGAACGAAGCACATTTCGCTGATAACCGACCAGCACATAGACAGAGAGTGCCATCAGCTCAAGACCAAGATACATGGTCACAAAGTTGGTGGCCGAAACCATCAGCATCATGCCAAGCATAGCAAACAGCATCAGTGAATAGTATTCACCCATGTTGGCCTCTTCTTTCATGTAATCCAGAGAAAGCACAATGCCAAACACGGTCGCCAGCAGTATCAGAAGCTTGGCAAAGGTGGCAAATGGATCCATCACAAAGAAACCATAAAAGGTGGTCAGTGGCTCTGGCCCGCTCACATTCACACTGACTGCTGCAGCGACTACGCAGCCAATGATCGCCAGCCATGCATTCACACCCTTCTTCTCTTTAGGAATGAAAAGATCAATCAGCAGGATAGCCATCGCCATCAGGGCGATGATCATCTCTGGCAGTAGAATCTCCAGATTCTCAGGAAACGGGAACGGAAAAGTTACGTTAGCCATCAGTTGTTATACCTCAATGAAGTGCCAGAGCATGTGATGC
>JAJRVG010000217.1 GCA_021545595.1 Zetaproteobacteria bacterium
GAAATCATGGCTGAGTTTACCCGGGTGAGGGACCAGATCCGTGCCCGGGTTGAGGAATTTATTAATTTATAACCATGGAAAAACCATCAATTTTAATTGATAACGTTAACTAAAAATTAAGATCGGTTCATGTGCGATACATATCGCACACAGATGCTATAATCCCGCCGCAAAATGTGGTGCACTTTCTGGTGCGGCTCGGAAATTGACTCTTATAATTTATCTGAAAAGGAGAGAGACCAATGCGTAGGTCATGGTTGAATATGTTTGTTGGTTTGATTATTACAATTTCTTTGGGGCAGACAGCAATGGCCCGGACAGGGCAGAAAGTTCCCGATCCGATCTACCCTGTTCAGACGATGCTTGAAGATGGAAAGCGTGAAACGGTTTATCCAACGGTTGCAGGTGATTTTGTGGTTTACAGCCAACGTGTGAACAATAAGTTCAGTGTTGTGCGTGTGTCAAAAAACATGCTTAATGCAGCAGGGCGTTCTGTTGCTGCTTCACAGCCTAATGAAGCCATTCGCTATGGCGTGGCGATCAATGATGGCGCGATCGGTTATGTTAGTAATCGCATGGGCCCTATGTCTGCATGGATGCATCAGGCTGAAGGTGATGGTCATATTGCCATTGGCAATATCAGTACATTTACTGGTGCGTTGATGCCTGCCCATCTCAAGGCATCGGTAGATGGGAATCTCTGGTGTTTTGATAGCGTGCTGGATAAACAGCGTAGAAACCGGATGTATGATGATTTTGTTGATGGCTTTAAACATGAGGAGTTGATCGGGCAGAGCTGGCGTATGTATAACTCCGATGCATGGCGTTATAAGCTGGGTTACTATGCTACAAAGACGGGAACAAAGAATAAGTTTCGGGCACCGGCCCTGTTCCTCTTCGACCGTACCTCCAGTCAGCTGACCATGATTCCGAACGCCTTTAACGGGGCAGTTTCACCGGATGCAAAACAGGTTGCCTTTGTACGAGAGAATAATGGCAATTATGATCTGTGGATGCAGGGCGTCGACGGTAAAAAACTTGTTCAGCTCACCAGCAGCGAGTTTGGTGATTTCGAGCCGGCATTCAGCCCGGATGGAAACAGAATTGCATTTGTCTCTAATCGGGACAGTAAGGGCAATGTCCGTGAAACCTCAATCTATATCATGAATCTGAAAAACGGGAAGATTGAACGGGTAACCAATGCACTGAAAGCAACTGATGGTGGCCCCGCATGGCTGGATAACAGGAGGATAGTGTTCCATTCCAACCGTGATCCAAAAAAGCCTCAGGCAAGTGATAGTGCGAAGTGGAATCTTTGGCAAATTGATCTTAAGGGAGTGATGTGATGAAGCGTATTGTTGGAACTATAATTTTGATATTGGTGATGACCCCTGTGGTTCATGCAGGCGGCCTTCTGGACTGGCTCGAGCCGTCATCCAAAGACTCAAAGAGTACGGCACCGGCTGATAATGCGAAGTTACTCACACTGGAACCGAAAGAGTCAGAGATGTACCCGAGGGCTCCGATCAGCGGGCAGCAGTTGCTGGTCAATGTCTATCAGGGGAAAAAGAGCTGGGTTTCACGCCGCTCTCTGAACAACGGCGACCCGTTGAATATTGTCTCCGAAGATAATCATGCCCTTGATTCGATCAGATGGCATGGTGAGAAGGTTACCTTTCTCTCCATGCGTGGAAATGGACTCGGTTTATGGGAAAAGTTCATTGATGGTGGCGGCCTTCTGAAGCGTCTCCATACATTGAACGATTCGTTGACTCAGCCAATTCTGCTTGCCGATGGGTCACTGATCGCTGTACGTCTGCTTCCTGCACGTGCAAAAGATAAGGTTTCGACGGGGCACAGGGATGATTTCAACAACTGGCAGGTCGCCAATTACCGGAGTCAGATTGTCCGTATCGAACAGAATGGTTCCGAACGTGTACTGAACAACGGTACTAATCCGGCACTGTCACCAGATGGAGAGTGGATTGTCTTCTCAATGCCTGATGGCCGTGATATGAATCTCTACCTGATGAAGATAGATGGTTCAGAGCTGGCGCAGCTACCTTCGGCCAGAAGCGTAGATGTTCAGCCAGTCTGGAGTCCGGATGGAAAGTGGATTGTTTTTACATCCAATCGTGCCAAAGCTGATGTGCGCAAGCCGTCAAACAGTAACTGGGATATCTGGGCGGTTGACCGTGAAGGCAGAAGCCTGACACAGCTGACCATGGACAAAGCCCGTGATGGTGCACCGACCATTGCGGCAGATGGCCGTGTCTATTTTCATTCAGATCGTAAAGTAAGCAAGGAGTTGAAAAAGGAGCGGCAGATAAAGGGTAGCACCGGGGCATTCCATATCTGGTCTCTGCCTCTGCCAAAACTTAACTGATCAGTCTCTGATCTGAGCAAAAGGGCGGTGATCATTCATCGCCCTTTTTATTTCTGTTCAATAACTCTGTTAAGCCGTTGTGAGAAGGCCGGGTTGGCACTGCTTAGCGGAAGTCGGACAAGAAACTCAGCACCTTCTCCCTCCCTGCTTCGAACACTGATATCACCCTTATGCGCTTCAACGATACGTTTGCAGATGGCCAGGCCCAACCCTGCTCCTCCACCTTTGTTTCGTGCTCTGGCATCATCAGCACGGTAGAAGCGGTCAAAAAGACGTGTCTGATGCTCCTCAGAGATGCCTGGGCCTTCATCCTGAATTCGGATAACGGCAGTGTCATGCTCTGCATGAGCGGATAGAGAGACAGTGGAGTGCTCCGGGGCATATTTGAAGGCATTATTGAGCAGGTTAAAAACAACCCGTTCAATATGCCCTGCGTCACCCATCACTTCGAGATTGTCCTGAATATCCATGCTCAGATTGATATGGTTTTCAGCAAAGAGAATCAGGTGATGCTGTGCCACCTCCTGCAGCAACAGAGAGAGGTCCACCGGCTCCTGAGCAAGCTCCAGCAGCCCTGCATCGGCACTTGCCAGTGTGAGCAGGTCATTTACGATGCGCTGCATTCGCTCAATAATATCCAGATGCTGCTTCAGCAGATGCTTGTATTCCTCTTCGCTACGCGGATGTCTTAGTGCAACTTCAACCTCTCCTTTCAGGATGGTGAGCGGAATGCGTAGTTCATGAGAAGCGTCTGCAGTAAAGCGTTTTTGAGCCATAAAACTAGTCTCAAGATCCGTGAACATTTTATTCAGCGCCTTCACCAAAATATGAATCTCTTTATCCTGAACATCAGATTGCAGACGACGACTCAGATCACCTGCTGCAACGGCACGAGCTGTTGATGTGATCTCATTAATTGGTTTTAAGGCTTTGCGGGCCATGATATAGCCAGCCACACTACTGATCAGCATCGAGAACAGCCCGAGCATGCCTCCCAGTAGATACAACCACTTAAAGAAGCCCTGGATTTCGCTGGTGCTACGCCCAAGAAGAATAACGGCAACAACATGTCCTGCCCGGTGAACAGGCATGGCAACGACACGGATATTATCCCTGTTCAGCAGTGAGCGGGTTGAAACGAAAATGGTGGATTCGCCTTTCATGGCACTGCCGAGAGCCTTGCTGATCTCATTCCCACCCCTGCCGATCAGGGTGCTGTTGCTGGAAAACTGGACAATACCGTTAGCGGCGACCAGTTGTACGGAGCCATGAAAATGTCCGGAGAATTCATGCAGGTGGAAGGACCAGTAGTGAAAGCTGGAGTGCTCCAGCTTTTCGGCTACGCTCCGTGCTTTCCCATACAGGCGGTCATCCACTTCGTCGTAGACCTGTTTAGAGAGAATGAAGTAGATCAGGATACCAAGAATGATCAGGATACCGAACTCCACCACGATATAAAGCATGGCCAGGCGTCCACGGAATGTATGAAAAATATTCGAGTGGATTCGGGTCAGTATGGAATTCGGATTAAATGGGGACAGAAGCGTCTCCGACAACAGGTTCAGGAGAGTGGAGCATTATCGCTTAGAATGTAACCCTGCCCACGCAGCGTATGGATCAGTGCAGGCTCGAAACCTTTATCAATTTTTGTTCGCAGATGGCTGACATAGACATCAATAACATTACTTTCCGGATCGAAATTCATATCCCAGACATGCTCACCAATCAGGGTGCGCGATAGTACTTTTTTAGGGTTGCGAAGAAGATATTCAAGCAGCGCGTACTCTTTGGTGGTCAAACGAATCGCCTGCCCTGACCGGGTCACCTGACGGCTCATCGGATCAAGCTCAAGGTCTGCAATTTTCAGTGTTGGTGTTTTAGTTTCTGACTGACGACGAAGCAGTGCACGGACACGGGCCAGTAGCTCTTCAAAGGCAAAAGGCTTGGCCAGATAATCATCTGCACCCGCATCCAGACCTCTCACCTTATCCTCGACACTGTCACGGGCGGTCAGCATCAGAACCGGTGTGATGATACCGTGTTCGCGAATCTCTCTGCAGACCTGCAGCCCATTCTTCTTTGGTAACATCAGGTCGAGAATAATCAGATCATAATCATTCACTTCGGCCAGGAACCCTCCATCTTCGCCATCAGGGGAGACATCGACGGCATGCCCCTCCTCCTTCAATCCTTTCTGGATAAACTGGGCAACGCGTTCTTCATCTTCAACAACCAGAATCTTCATATGGCCCATTGTAGCAGCAAGATGTCTGTTTCGTGAAGTGGCGTTACATCTTTTATATACTATTCTCTGCAAGTAGCATCATGCAGGGGGTGTGATATGCGCTATAAACTGTTGGAAAAGAAGCCTCTCTACAGGGGTTTCTTTAAGCTGGACGCCTATTCGGTCGATCATGAGTGCTATGCAGGCGGCAATCAGACCATTGTTCGTGAGCATCTGGAGCGGGGTGATGCCGCGGCCGTACTTCTCTATGATCAGATCTCAGATGAGGTGTTGTTAATTGAGCAGTTTCGAATCGGCCCGGCCGTGCATGATGATGAGGCGTGGCTGATTGAAATTGTGGCCGGCATGATTGATCCGGGGGAAGAGCCGGAGGAGACTGTTCGGCGGGAGGCGGTGGAAGAGGCCGGGTTTGAACCGTTTGAACTTCACCATTTGGGAAGCTACTACTCGACCCCCGGCGGATCATCCGAGCGTATAGATCTTTATCTCGGGCTTGTTGATCGTAACAAGCCTGCTGGAGATGGCGGTGGCATGAAGCATGAGCATGAAGATATCCACCCTTTCTGGATCAGCAGGGAGAAGGCCATGGCGTGGCTGATGAACGGTAAGATCAATTCCGGCGCACCCATGCTTGCACTACTCATCTCTTTTGGTGTGAATGGAAAAATTTCAGAGCTTTAAATATTTGAGTTGTCCGGTGTAAAGAGATCTCGCCGATACGTTATGTGGTGATTTCGATAACAGAGGTTTCAAAGGGTGGATAACGAAAGGGTTTCTCAAGAACCCGTAGCTCGGTCTCGGGCAGCTTACGCTTTAGATCTTTTGGAAAGCCTGTGATAAACAGGATTCGCTTCAATAGTTCAGGGTGTCCCCTGGAGATGCCTGTATAGATCTCATCACCGCTCAGTTTCGGCAGGCGCACATCAAGAAGGATCAGGTCGTAGACCGAACCATTTGTAGTCATTTCAAACAGCGCCTGCACTGGGTCATGCAGTGCCTTGATGATAATCTCCACCTCATGATCCTGACCATAACGGGTCAGGAAAGCGGCAATCACCTCATGCATAAGGACATCATCGTCAACAACAAGAACTTTCATATGATACTTTCCCCTATCGACAAGGTAGCAGCCGGTTTTGGTTTTTGGCAAGTGCGGCCCTGCTGATCACATCTATATCCCCAGGGATGCAATCCTTAACCTTCCCCTGTTGCGGCTGTAGTGTATCGATTTTTAGAGTTGATCAGAGAAATTCTGATTCAGTATATTCTGATAACACTATTTTCGGAGAATGCATTGAATTTACCGGTTTCTGACACTGCAGGAGAGAGTAGCCTGCCCACCGATCCGGTTGCAGCGGACGCATTGATTGGCATACCACGACAGCAGACCAATCCGTCACGCTGGCAAGGTGAGCAGTGGCCTGAATTTGTTCAGTCAATAAAACAGCAGGGTGTTGAAATTCGTGAGCAGCGTGCTGATACCGGCATCTATGTCACCGATGCCGGAGGATTAGCGTACGGGATGCCGCATGGCGTGGTGGTGGCCAGATCTGCCGAACAGATAGCCTCTTTGATGAAAGCTGCGCAGCAGTTTGCAGTACCGGTCACGGTTCGCGGTGGTGGCCTGACCACTGAAGGTGAGTCGGTGGCTTTTGGTGGGGTCTTGCTGGATATGACAGGGTTGAGCCATGTTTTGCATGTCGATAAAACCGGACTGACGGTACGCACGCAGGCAGGTATCTTCTGGCATCATCTGGCCGAAGTGCTGCGGCGTGATGGTCTGGATTACCTCTCCGCACCGCTTAACCTGACTGCATCGGTGGGCGGCACACTGGGCGTGGGCGGAATTGATGTGAACTCATCCAAACATGGATGCAGTGCAGATCAGGCCATCTCCCTGCAGGTGGTCACGCCAACCGGTGAGACTATTGAGTGCTCCGATGAGGAAAACAGTGAGCTGTTTGAGCGTATCATTCTCGGCTATGGCCAATTTGGCATTATCACCGAAGCCACCTTACGAATCCGCCACTACACGCCTCTGCGTATGCACTATTTTTATTATGCTTCCCTCAAGCCATGTATTGAAGACCTGTTGATGCTGGATGTTTCACAAACATGTGATTACACAGGCATTTTAACCATGATGGATGCTGCCATTACACTGTTGGTAGCTTTTGACAGTGACGAGCGTGAAGCTGTGTTTCTGGCACAGATGGAACCGGAACTGCGCGGTTATGGTGAGCTGATGTTTGCTCTGCACCTGGCTGCAAAATTTTCATGGAGGCCATGGAAGTGGAAAGAGGCACTGTTTCTACTGCGCCGGAAACGGGAACTGTTCCCGGATCTGCAACCGGATTTTCATATGCAGGATGGCAAGATGCTGGATCGTACCGTCGTCTTCTCACGCGCGGTATGGAAGCACTGGGGTGACCGCCATATGGTGATCCCCGATCTGGCCACCAACAGGGATAAATTTATTGAGGTCGTTGAACGTGGCAATGCTGTATGCCGTAAATATTTCCCCTGTTACACGCTCTACTGCGTGGGTATTCGCCTGCGTGATGAGCACAAGGCACATTACGAACTCTCCAGCATTCCGGCCGATGCAGAAGGCTGGGCCTATGGCTGTGAGTTTGAGCCGATGTATGAAGGAGTGGAGTATAGTCGTGACAGACTGCAATCATTCAAAAATGAGATTTATGATATCGGAGTTGAACTCGAAACCAGTTATTACCGTTTTGGTGGTATGATGAAAGGTTATATTCGCAGGGCGCTGGGTGATGATGTGGTCGAAAAGCATCTGCGGCTGAAGCAGGAAGCTGATCCGGCTATGGTTTTGAATCGTGATGTGATTTTCTGATGGGGCGCTTCTAATGGCAACATTCTCAGACTGTTACGGTTGCTCCCTCTGCCTGCTCTCCTGCCCGGCGTGGTTA
>JAJRVG010000218.1 GCA_021545595.1 Zetaproteobacteria bacterium
GGGCCGGATGAAGCCAGAGATTGCGACTGCCGAGACGGAGATAGATGGAGAGCTTACTCATACCTAACCAAGATGCTGAATCGCTTCAACAGGCTCAAGCCGTGAAGCCCTCCATGCCGGCACAAGTGATGCAAATGCTGCTGAAGCCAGTACCGACAGAATGGTAATCAACAGATGGTCACTGTCGATCTCGGTATGGATCACTGTATCAATATAGAAGCGCTCCACACTATCCATCATATCCGACATATCGATACCGACCCGCTGATAGTAGAAGACCAGCCCCATCCCCAATCCGGTTCCGGTAACAGTGCCGCCAACACCAAGCATCAATGACTCCACCATCACCAACAGCGCTATGTGAACCCGGCTACAACCAAGTGCCATCATGATGCCGAATTCGCGTATCCGATCCAGCATGCTCATCAGCACCGTGTTCATCACGCCCGCTGCCACAATCAGTAGTACAATGCTGAGAAAGATATAGTAGAAGCCGTTTTCAAGGTCGACCCACTCTTTCATCACCGGGTACATATCATACCAGCGCAGCACTTCAAAGCCCGATGGTTCAAGCTTCTGTCGAAGAGTAGCCGTAACCGATTCAAGCTGATCGACACTGAGTTGCAGTGCCACCTCGGAGTAGCGATTCTCCATACCCAGCATCTCCTGCATAAACTTCAATGGCACAATCACGAGGCCACGATCTATGCCCATCTCACCACTCTCGATGATGCCAACCAGTTCAAACTTCTCAGCGGCAAGTGATCCGAATCGATCCTCAGAAAGTAGAATCACATCATCACCAAGTTTCACCTTCAGATTACTGGCCGTGGTCGCACCAACCACACAGGTATTGGTGTCACCGTTGCGAACAAAGCGCCCGCGACTCACCTTGCTGGCAATACGGGTGGTTCTTGCCTCCTGATCTGCATCAACCCCCAGCATCATCAGTCCACGTGAGGTCTCCTCACCTGCTGCCAGCGCAAAAGAGCGCACCCGAAGTGCCCGGCGTTCGACACCCAGCTCATCCAGCAGACTGTTAATCTCTGTCAGGTCGGCCATGTTACGGGTCAGCTTTGGCCGCTTGAAGAAGCCATCCTCATGAATCTGCAGACTGCCAACAATCACCTGCTGCAGGTTGCGCATCATGTTGTTGTGCACACCGTCGTTGAAGCCCCAGAGGAAGAGAAGCGCAGCCAGTCCGATAGCAATGGCAACAATCGTAATCAGGCTGCGACGGAAATTCCGTATAATATTGCGCCAGGCCAGAGCAATTAACATCTCTACTTCGGCCTGCGCTTCAGGTTTGCCCGGGTGAAGACTGAATCTGTAATGGGTGGATCAAACTCAATACTATCGATCTGCAGCACCGTCTCTTTGTCCGGCTTATCAAGCGGCTGCATCACCCAACGCGTTGGAATGGTTCGGCCTCCCACGTCACGGACATGATCAAATTTCAGGGAGCGCCGTTTTTTACCATGTTCATCATAAAAATCTTCAGTCAATGGAATGCCATCACTGCGAATCACATGCATCAGCTTTCCCCAGACTACCGGTGCATCCTCTTTTGGAATTGACTCAATCGTGATTGACTCACCATCACTGCCCACAATGCGATGGTAATAATCATCCACCACCGATGCCGCCTTCACCAGGTCATCATTGGTAAAATCAGAGCCCATCCAGGATGAGAGCATCATGGATGGAGGAATACGAATATCACGCTCCAGCTTCGGCAGATACATCCAGAGGTTCGGACCCAGTTTCAGATAGGTGGTATTCCGATCTTTTTTCGGTGCAACAACACGGATAAAGAAGCGTTTTCCGGGGCGATCATCCCAACTGTCCATGGTGATTGAGCGTGTCCAGTCCGCTGTTTTAACCGTCATGGTATAACGTGCAAAGTTAGTGTTAGAGCGAAGCAGCTTCTGCAGCCGAATCATGGTCTCACGAGCTTCGTCACTTGTTGCATCCCCTGTAAACTGTCCGGAAACAGCCTGAAAAGGCATCATCAACACCAGTAGAATCAGGATTCGTCTGATCATAGTCAGATGCTAGCCGTTAATTGTGGTCACCGCGACTTTTATGGCACAAACATTGATCAGGCTGGCTGGACAGCGATCATCTGTGAAACGTTAACTAAAAGAGGGTATGTCGATAATTTGTAACCACCACCCTGAAACTGCCTGGCCACCATACCGTAGAGGCAGTTCGGGTCACATAAAAGCCGGCCACTCCGGCTAAAATTAGATATTTTATGGGATGATCCTGCCATAACAGGTATAAATGTTATATACAACTGTTGCATACTACAACTTGTAGTATGCAACCAGCTTAAGAGCGGACTCAGGCACTGTTAATCCTCAGCATTTCGACGTTGCCGGTCTGCATCATGTAGCTGCTGGCTGATCTGAGGAAAGCGCTTGGCAAGATCCAGTACATCTCCTCGCCTGATTCTCAGCAGCTCGCAGGCATGAACAGCCGTCACATTTACAAAGCGTACCTGCTCACCAAGCAGTGCCATCTCGCCAAAGAAGTCCCCATCTTCAAGTAGTGCAATATCTTCATCAGACTCACTACGGTGAACACGCAGCAGCCCATGCACAACAATGTAGAGCGCATCACCCTTCTCTCCCTGTCCAATAACACGATCCCCCGGCAGAAAGGTTACAGTTACCGTGCGGGCAACAAGCTCATCTACCACCTCTTCAGACAGGCCTGCAAACAGAGGTACCGTACAAATAATCTCCTGTACCGGCAGGGTTGGAACATCGGATGAAATAGGGGGAAGTGAATTAAACTTCTCATGTAACAGTTTGTCTAATCTGGCGTGGGACTTTCCTCCCATCTGCCCATGATGAAACAGCAAATCTGCTTCTGTCATGGCTCCGGACCAGGCGGCCTGACTTGCAATACGATAGCTGTAGCGACGGTAAAACTCGGGCATGTCACGCTTGAATCCATCCAGTGCAGCCTCAAGTTTTCGACACCTGCCCTGAAGATGGCTCAGCAGTATCTCTTTCACTTTGCCCGACATCGACTCATCAAGTTGCAGGGTGTTGATCGAAGACTCTATCATCATCAGCCTGGCAACATCCCGGCGGAAATGCTGGGAGAGGCGCATATACTGATAACGCATAAGCAGATGAGAGAGCCAGTCCAGCTCCCGAACCTTGCTCAACAGGTACTGTTCAACCCGACCAAACATACTTCTCTGATCACCTGCTTCTGAAATCATCTCCAGCGAAGCTCCCGAACAGAGCTGATCACGCTCGCTCTGAACCTGCTGGCGAATATCCATTCGGGTATATTGAGGAATGACTCCTGCCTCATATAGCATATCGAGAGTTTTCAGCTCCGTGTGCAGAAGTGAGAGGTAGG
Source organism: Zetaproteobacteria bacterium (assembly GCA_021545595.1). GTDB lineage: Bacteria > Pseudomonadota > Zetaproteobacteria > Mariprofundales > Mariprofundaceae > WSZY01. The sequence goes on from JAJRVG010000218.1 coordinate 3,382, forward strand.
CATTTCTCTCACGTGCCTGCTTTTCAACTTTTACCCTGCCGGCTTTCAGCAGTTGGTGAACATCACCTGTAATATTATGATGGGCCGCCTTGGACAGCACACCGACCTTACGGAACCCCTCAAGCACTGAGACTGCACCCTGCTCTGCCCGCCTTATCCCTGCATTGAACTCAGCCTCTTCATACAAATCAAGCCTGTCCATGCCAAGCATTTTCATAAGTGGACGAATCGTTGAAGCATTGATCAGCAACGTAAACACAACCACACCAACCGTCATCGCCAGCAACATATCCCTGCCCGGAACACCAACGGGAATCGAAAGCACCATAGCAATCGCCAGGCCACCTTTTAAGCCCCCCCACCACATAATATGGCGCTCTGCTCTGCCAATATCGGGCAGACGAAACCACCGGGTTACAAGCGGAACCATGCCGTGAATAGTTACTGCCCGCGCAAGCAGCACCAGCAGAATGGCAACCGTGATTGCCCAGCCATACTGGATCAGGAACCCCGGCTCTATCGAAAGCCCTACCAGTAGAAACAGCAGTGCGTTACAGACGTAGGCGATAAACTCCCAGATATCCCGAACCGTTTCCGCCACCTCCTGAGGCATCCTGCTACGTCCCCAGACGCCCAGACAGATTGCCGCGACCACCACTGTCATCACACCGGACATGTGCAGCATATGTTCAGAGATAATAAAGCCGGCATAGGCCATTACGATGGTAAGTGCGACCACCGCACTTCGGGATTGCAGAAACCGCATCGCTTCACTGAGCAGCATGCCGATAACCAGGCCGACCGCTGCACCACCGAAGAAGACACGTCCAAATTCACCTATTGCAGCCCCCACATGCTGCCACTGCATCGTGCCAACCAGCGCGATCCCCAACAGAACCTTAAACACCACCAGTGCGGTTGCATCATTAAGCAGCGATTCGCCTTCAACCAGCACGTTCAGCCTCAATGGAGCACCCAGCTCCTTAAACAGAGCAACCACTGCAATCGGGTCAGTAGCCGAGATCAGCGCGCCAAACAACAGTGCATAAACAGGTGACATATCAAGCAGCCACCAGAGACCAAGTCCAACCAGGCCAGTAGAGATAAGCAGGGCAGGCACTGCAAGCGTAAAAATAGGCACAATATCTTTTAGCAACTGCCTGTCATCGAGGTTAAACCCCGATTCAAAGATCAAGGCTGGGAGAAATACAAACAGAACCAGCTCTGGAGAGAGGTGAAAGGCCTGCAA
>JAJRVG010000219.1 GCA_021545595.1 Zetaproteobacteria bacterium
ATGAAACCGAATATCCCCGATCCATCACCTGCTTTACTGCTTCAATCTTGAATTCTTCTGTATACCGCTTGCCACTCATGGTGACCTCCTTTGAGCTAGTTTATTACGCTCTCAGGTGTCTAGCAATTCGGGGGCGATTCATCGAGATATGCTAATCGTATTTGTTATGAGGTGATTGATGGGTCAACACAGTGACAATGATATAAATGTTATTAAAGATGCTATTGGAAATACGTATCTAAATTTTTCTGAAAAGATTCGGAGAGAGAACATTCCAGAGATTTTCAAATATTTTACCGAGTTGGGAAAATCCGGAGGATGTATACATAAGCTTGGTCATTTTGCTATTTTTTATACACCGATAAGTAAATTACAACCGAAATTAATGTTTGTAGGCAACAATCCATCCTGGTTTGATAACAATGGGCCTAGAGCACTTGAAATAATCAAGGAAATGGAGTGTGGAATACCATCGGTTAATTCGTACCTAGAGCACAATCATGTTTTTGCAAGGCAAATGCGTAAAATGTTTGGTGAAGATCAGTACAGAATAAATCGCCCTGACTTGTTGGAAGGTTGTGTTGGCATGAACCGATTTTGGTTGCAGACAGGTTCAAAAGGTACTGGCGATCTTGCAAAAAAACCTAGAAATGAAGAGTTTAAATCCATCAAAAATTATTGTGAACGAAAAACAAAAGACTTTATTCGATACCTTCAGCCTAAAGTTGCCGTTATGTTAGGAGGCCCAGCACAAGAAATGATCTCAGAAGATTTTTCTCTTCGCATGAAAAATCAAGGGATCTCAATTGAAAAAGCTCATCATCCAAGCAATCGCAACGGTGGATTAAGCTTAACTGCAGATGAAGTTAAAAACATTATAGATAAGTACGGTTTGTAATGTTTTTTTGCAGCTGTAAGGCTCCTTGAATTACTTTCTCGAATGGCCGACTCCGGCATGCGGACGTTCAGGATTAACTTGCTAACAGAGCTCTATTCGATCTCGATCAGGTATTCGTCCGGATTGACGCTGTCCCCTTCAGAGACATGGATGGCTTTTACCTTGCCTGATACAGGTGCATGTACGGGGTTTTCCATCTTCATCGCTTCAACTGTAATCACAGTGTCACCGGCATTGACGCTATCGCCTTCGGAGACATTGATGGAGACAATGCGGCCCGGCATTGGTGAGGTGACATCACTGTCCTTGGTCGCCTTCGGACGTTTGGAACCTTTGGAGGCTTTGCCTGTATCGATAGAGCGCCCATCCAGTGTTGGCACGATCTCTGTCAGCGTCTCGACAAACACCTCTTCAAGCACATTGTCGACCTTCACATAATATGGCTTCAGATCGTCATCGCTGACATGGCCTGAGCCCTCAATCTTGATGTGGTACTCTTCACCATGGATGGTGATATTGAATTCGGTTGGAGCCAATCCCGGTGCAGCAGCCGTTGCTGGCGCATCGGCTGGAATTTCATCCAGAGGTTCAGGGTTGAACTCACCTGATTCACGCTCTTCAAAGAACTCAAGTGCGATGGTTGGAAACATGGCGTAGGAGAGCACATCTTCGACTGACTTCGCCTTGTCGCCAATGTCACGGGTCAGTGCATCCATCTCATCAACAAGCAGGTCTGCAGGGCGCACGGTAATCGGCTCTTCATCACCCAGAGCCAGCTTGCGCACATCCTCATTGATCTCTCCCAGTGCTTTGCCATACATGCCCTGCAGGTAGCCCTTGGTCTCACTGGTGATTACTTTATACTTTTTACCGGATACGACATTAAGAACGGCCTGAGTGCCGACAATCTGGCTGGTGGGTGTGACCAGAGGAGGGTAGCCGAAATCTTTTCGTACACGTGGGATCTCCTCCAGCACCTGATCCATCTTATCCAGAGCTCCCTGCTCTCTGAGCTGATTGGCCAGATTGGAGATCATACCACCGGGAATCTGGTTGATGAGTACGCGGGTATCGACTCCGGTCACCTCGGATTCGAAGCGGCTGTATTTTTTACGCACCTCACGGAAGTAGGCTGCAACATCCTGCAGTGCTTCAAGATCCAGGCCGGTATCAAACTCTGTCCCTGCAAATGCAGCGACCATTGCTTCAGTGGGTGGATGCGACGTGCCACCTGCCAGTGGCGAGATGGCCGTATCAATAATATCACATCCGGCATGTACCGCTTCCCACTGAACCAGTTCAGCAACACCGGCAGTGGCGTGGGAGTGAAGATGCAGTGGAATAGTGACGGATTTTTTAAGTTCGGTGACCAGCTCACGTATGGAAGCTGGCGTTAGCAACCCTGCCATATCCTTGATGGCCAGTGTGTCACAACCCATATCTTCAAAGCCCCTGCCCAGCTCGATAAAATAGTCCAGCGTATGAACGGGGCTTGTGGTATAGCAGATGGTACCTTCGGCATGCTTACCATTCTTTTTTACCTGATTGATCGCCACACGAACATTGCGCAGATCATTCATGGCATCGAAGGTGCGGAATACATCAACACCGTTGGCAGCAGCCATATCGACAAATTTTTTCACTACATCATCAGCATAGTGACGGTAGCCGAGCAGATTCTGCCCACGAAGAAGCATCTGGATCGGTGTGTTCGGAAGCGCCTTCTTCAATTCGCGCAGTCGCATCCATGGGCCCTCTTTCAGATAGCGAAGACAGGTGTCAAAGGTCGCCCCCCCCCATGCTTCGATAGACCAGTATCCAATCGCATCAAGTTTTTCGCAGATTGGCAGCATATCATCCAGGCGCATGCGGGTAGCAAGCAGTGATTGATGTCCGTCGCGCAGGGCGAGTTCGGTAATAGCGAGTTTCTTTTTTGCTTTAGTCATTATCTCAATCCTTTCATGTGTGGCTCGTCCTGGCATGTTGAAGTTGTTGTGCCTGTCCGTACAATCTGGTACATGGATGTGCCAACAGCGTCTGCGCCGTGAGCCGGTACAAAACTGCGTTTTTGTGTCGGCGTCCAGGGAGAATGACAGGATGTTGTTTTCCGAATTCCCATAATCACAGGCCCGCCTGTGCTGCAATTGCTACAGCAACTGCTGCGGCAATATCTTCGCGTGCTTCAAATGGTTTGTAATCAAGTAGTTCGGGGTGCCGATCCATAAACCCGGTATCAAACTGCCCGTCGAGGAATATCTCTGATGCGGCAATCTGGCGGTAGTATGGCAGTGTGGTCTTCACACCACGAATATCGTACTCCTTCAAGGCTCGTTGAGCGCGGGTAACCGTGTGCTCCCAGCTTGGCCCCCAGACAGTCAGCTTGGCACACATGGAGTCATAGTGGGGTGGAATCTGGTAGCCGGGGTAGACGCATCCATCCACGCGAATGCCAGGGCCGCCCGGAGAGTGATAGCGGGTAATACGCCCCGGTGTTGGAAAGAAGCCATTTTGCGGGTCTTCGGCGTTAATGCGGAACTCAACGGCATGTCCTTTGAAACTGAGTTCATCCTGGGTAAATGGGAGTGTTTCGCCAGCAGCAATCCGAATCTGCTGGACAACAATATCGACACCTGTGATGGCCTCGGTAATGGTGTGTTCCACCTGCAGGCGAGTATTCATCTCCATAAAGAAGAAGTCATGGTTCTTATCGACCAGAAACTCCACAGTTCCGGCATTGACGTAATTAACAGCTTTGCTTGCCTGAACTGCAACAGCCCCCATTTTTTCACGCAGGTCGTTATCGATGTAGTTGGAGGGAGCAATCTCAATCAGCTTCTGATTACGACGCTGGATTGAGCAGTCACGTTCAAAAAGATGTACACAGTTTCCATGTGAATCTGCAAGTACCTGAAACTCAATATGCCGTGGTTCGACAATACACTTTTCCATGAAGAGCTCATCGTTACCAAAAGCAGTCATGGCTTCACGCTGGGTCACAGCATAATTTTCGATAACTTCCTCATCACTGTCACAGCGACGAATGCCTCTCCCACCACCACCGGCAGCAGCCTTCAGCATAATGGGGTAACCCATCTCATTGGCAATCTCGACAGCTTCATCAGAGCTGGTGAGAGAGGCCTCTGTGCCCGGGATGCAGGGCACTCCTGCGGCCAACATTGCTGTACGTGCGGCTGTTTTACTGCCCATGTTGGCAATTGCATCGGGGGACGGACCGACATAGGTGATGCCGGCTTTGTTGACTGCTTCAGCGAAATCAGGATTTTCAGAAAGGAAGCCATAACCCGGGTGAATGGCATCGCACTTGGCCTTGGCAGCAATATCGACAATACGGTGGATATTGAGATAACTCTTTACCGGGTCCGGCCCGATAAGGATGGCCTGGTCAGCCTTTTTAACATGCAAAGCATGGCTGTCCGGCTCGGAATAGACCGCTACAGACTCAATGCTCAGCTCACTGCAGGCGCGGATAATGCGGATTGCACACTCACCACGATTGGCAACTAGAATGCGTTTAAACAACTCAAAAATCTCCTTTCAGGGAGGTAGATCATACCTAAAATCGCCCTGTCGGACAAATATGGGGTTGGTGGCTGATATCTATACGAAAAGCAAAAAAAAAGGCAAACCCGAAGGTTCGCCTTTTTTGTGAAACCGGACTTCTGATTAGCTGTAGTAGCTGATCATGCTTTCCAGAGAGCGGGCTGTAATTTTGGATGCGTTACCCGCAGCACCAAAGGCTTCAAAACGAGCCTTACAGATGCCCTGCATAGCAGCTGTGGCAGCTTTCAGGAACTTGCGCGGGTCGAAATTTTCCGGATTTTCAGAAAGGAACTTACGTACAGCGCCGGTTGAAGCCATACGAAGGTCAGTGTCGATGTTCACCTTACGAACACCGGATTTGATACCTTCAACAATCTCTTCAACGGGAACACCATAAGTCTCACCCATATTTCCACCGTACTCATTGATGGTAGCCAGCCAGTCCTGAGGGACTGAAGAAGAACCATGCATAACCAGATGCGTGTTTGGCAGCTTGGCGTGAATTTCCTGGATACGGTCAATACGCAGCACTGCACCTGTAGGCGGCTTGGTGAATTTGTAGGCACCGTGAGAAGTGCCGATTGCGATGGCAAGTGCATCACAGCCGGTTTTTTCTACAAAGTCAGCAGCTTCATCAACGTCGGTCAATAGCTGATCCATATCCAGCTTACCTTCTGCGCCGTGGCCATCTTCTTCGCCCATCATGCCGGTTTCAAGAGAACCCAGGCAACCCAGCTCGCCTTCGACAGATACGCCGCCAGCGTGAGCCATGTCTACAACCTTTTTGGTCACTTCAACGTTGTACTCATAAGAAGAGGGGGTCTTGGCATCAGCCATCAGGGAACCATCCATCATTACTGATGAGAAGCCTGACTGGATAGAGCGAAGGCATACTGCCGGCTCAGAGCCATGATCCTGATGCATAACCACGGGGATGTGTGGATACTGCTCAACTGCAGCAGAGATCAGATGGCGCAGGAACGCTTCACCGGCATAACCTCGTGCACCGGCAGAACCCTGCATGATAACCGGAGAATCGGTTTCATCAGCGGCCTGCATGATTGCATGAACCTGCTCCATATTGTTTACATTGAATGCTGGCATGCCATAGCTGTTTTCAGCTGCATGATCCAGTAGTTGTCGCAATGAAATGAGTGCCATTTCTTCCTCCTTATTGTTTTCAACGGGCGCCAGCCCAAAAAAATGCCTGTCTAAATCCTGACTCCCATGAGCCGTTTAATCAATCAACTTCAATTATTGAAGACTTCTCCAACCCGGACAATCTTCATTGTGTTTGTGCCGCCTGCTTTGCCCATCGGCGTGCCGAGTGAGAAGATGATAAGATCATCGTTCTCCACCAGCTTATCGTGGAGCATCATGGCAACAACATCGCGGGTTGCCTGCGGCGCATCCTTCTCACCGTATTCAGCTCCCACCGGTTTTGGAATGACGTTGCGGAACAGTGTTACACGTCCTGCAGTACGTTCTTCTGATGTCAGAGCATAGATCGGAACCTTGGTCAGGTGGCGTGACATGTAGAGTGCGGTATTGCCACTCTGGGTGAATGCAGCAATCGCGGTGACCGGCATCATGTGTGATGCCTCCATGGCCTGACGTGCGATACATTCATCAATTGAGTGAGGCGGAAAGCGTGGATCACGGGTCGATAAAGATGGTAGAACCCTCTGCTTCTCTGTTTCCAGACAGGTTCGATGCATCGCTTCCACTGCCTCCAGTGGATATTTTCCAGCAGCTGTTTCACCGGAGAGCATGATCGCATCGGTACCATCCAGTACAGCGTTGGCCACATCGTTGACCTCCGCACGGGTAGGGATCGGGTTTTCACACATTGATTCCATCATCTGCGTAGCCACGATCACCGGTGTGCAGTGCTTCGGCGCTTCACGCAGGATGCGCTTCTGTACCGGTGGCACGGAAGCATCACCAATTTCCACACCAAGGTCGCCTCGGGCAACCATCACCACATCGGATGCTTCAAGAATACTTTCAAGGTTTTCGACGGCTTCAGCCCGTTCCACCTTGGCAACCAGCCCTGCATTGGAGCCCTCGGCACGCACCAGTGAACGGGCATAATCCATGTCGGCGCCATCACGCGGGAAGGAGATGGCAATATAGTCCACGCCTATACTGCAGGCAGTCTTGATATCTTCCTTATCCTTATCCGTCAGCGCGGCGGCGGAGAGACCACCACCAGCACGATTGATACCCTTGTTGTTGGAGAGTACGCCGCCGACAATTACGGTACAGCGAATCTCCTGACCGATCACCTCATCCACATCCATCACGATAAGACCGTCATTCAATAACAGGCGGGCGCCTGGCTCAACATCTCCGACCAGCTCTTTGTAAGTAATGCCTACACGCTCATCATCACCATCATCGAGGTCGAGAGCGCCATCAATAATATACTTTTGCCCCGGCTCAAGGATTGTTTTACCTTTTTTATATTTGCCTACCCGGATCTTCGGACCCTGCATGTCGGCCAGAATTCCGACATAAACACCATGTTTTTTAGCTGCAGCACGCACGTTGTGCGCACGTTGTTTATGCTCTTCCAGAGTGCCGTGAGAGAAATTCAGACGAACAACATTGACACCTGCAGCAACCAGTCTGTCCAGCATCTCCAGGGATTCGGAGGCAGGGCCAATGGTCGCTACGATTTTAGTTCTACGAAATTCAATCACTTAGGAAGCACGCCCCTCAAGCATTTCAACTGCAGGAAGTTTCTTGCCTTCGAGGAATTCAAGAAAAGCGCCGCCACCGGTCGAAATGTAGGAAACTTTGTCTGATATATTGTACTTATCAACAGCTGCCAATGTGTCACCACCACCTGCAATTGAGAACGCAGAAGAGTCAGCAATGGCCAGAGCAATGGCCCTGGTGCCTTCACCAAACTGATCAAATTCAAATACACCTACAGGGCCGTTCCATACGATAGTGCCGGCATTTTTAATGATTTCAGCCAGTTCGGCGGCTGAATCAGGGCCAATGTCAAAAATCATATCATCATCCAGCACTTCAGATGCACCCTTGAGGGTTGCTTCTGCATCAGGAGAGAACTCTTTGGCACAAACCACATCAGTTGGAACAGGAATGCTGCCACCATTTGCTTCTGCATCGGCAGTCAGCTTCTTACAGGTGTCAACCAGGTCGGCTTCGTAGAGGGATTTGCCTACAGGGTAGCCAGCAGCTGCAATGAAGGTGTTGGCGATGCCGCCACCTACAACCAGCTGATCCACAATGGTAGAGAGTGATTCAAGCACGGTCAGTTTGGTGGAAACCTTGGAGCCGCCGACAATAGCAACCATCGGACGGGCCGGGTTGTCCAGCGCCTTACCGAGTGCCTCCAGCTCACCAGCCAGAAGAGGGCCGGCACATGCGGTCGGGGCAAACTGACCTGCACCATGTGTAGAGGCCTGCGCACGGTGAGCGGTGCCGAAGGCATCCATTACGTACACATCACAAAGTGCTGCGTACTGTCTGGAGAGCGCTTCATCATTTTTCTTTTCACCCACGTTGAAACGTACGTTTTCAAGCAGTACGACTTCACCGTCTGCTACTTCAACGTCAACACCGACATAATTCTTAACCAGACGCACATCCTGACCCAACAGGCCGGACATATGAGATGCTACAGGTGCCAGAGAGAATTCATCCTCAGGCTCACCTTCAGTCGGGCGGCCCAGGTGGGACATAATCATAACTCTGGCACCGGCTTTCACACACTGCTCAATGGTTGGCAGGGAAGCACGGATGCGCTTGTCGCTGGAAACCTTTCCATCAGCGATCGGTACATTCAAATCCTGACGGATCAGTACACGTTTACCAGCCAGATCAAGGTCAGCCATTTTGATTACAGACATTCTATTTACTCCTTCGTATACACGAGAGCCACATTTATCATCTGATGATGACAAGAGGGTGACACCCCATCTTTTCTGTTATTTATATTTAATCGGACGTTTGTCGTTGCCAGCTTCATCAGGATCAGATCAAACGGGCAATGACAAACGCGGGAGCCTCTTCAGTGGGCAAAGAGGCTCCCACAATATGTTTTTTAGTTGTTAGCTACGTGACGAACGAAACGCATCATGTTGCAGGTATAGCCATACTCATTGTCATACCATGAAACCAGCTTGACGAACGTGCCATCAAGCGCAATGCCCGCGCCCGCATCAAAGATGGATGAGTTGCTGATGCCGCGGAAGTCAGTGGAAACAACCTTCTCGTCGGTATAGCCAAGCGTCCCCTTCATTTCACCTTCAGAAGCAGCCTTCATGGCGGCACAAATCTCTTCATATGTGGCTGAAGTCTCAAGCTCACAAGTCAGGTCTACAACAGACACATCAGAAGTAGGCACACGGAACGCCATGCCGGTCAGCTTGCCGTTCAGTTCAGGAAGAACTACACCAACCGCTTTGGCAGCACCGGTAGAAGATGGAATGATATTTTCCAGAATGCCACGGCCACCGCGCCAGTCTTTCATGGAAGGACCATCAACAGTTTTCTGTGTTGCAGTTGCAGCGTGAACGGTGGTCATCAGGCCACGCTTGATACCGAATTTATCATTAACAACTTTGGCCATTGGAGCCAGGCAGTTGGTGGTGCAGGAGGCTGCAGAGACAATGGTCTGGCCAGCGTAGCTGTTATGGTTCACACCGTATACAAACATTGGGGTCGCATCCTTTGACGGGGCAGACTGAACAACCTTCCTGGCACCTGCATCTATGTGTGCCTGACAGCTCTCTTCGGTCAGGAAGAAACCGGTGCAATCGATTACGATTTCAGCGTCAACCTCGTTCCACTTCAAGTTTGCAGGGTCACGCTCAGCAGTCAGGCGAATAGTTTTACCATTCACAACCAGATTGCTGCCATCAACAGCTACATCACCGTCAAAACGGCCATGAACTGAATCATACTTCAACATGTATGCCAGATAATCGACATCCAGCAGGTCGTTGATGCCAACGATTTCCATGTCTGTAAAATCTTTTGCTACTGCACGGAATACCATGCGGCCGATACGGCCAAATCCATTAATACCAACTTTAATAGTCATATCTTTCTCCTCTCCAGGTTATTAAATTATTAAGCTACTTCGTTTACGGCTGCGACAACTGCCTCAGTCGTGATACCAAACTCCTTAAACAGCAGATCAGCCGGTGCTGACTCACCAAAGCTGTCGATACCGATTACCTTGCCGCTGAGGCCAACATATTTACCCCAGAAAGCGGTTACACCGGCTTCCACGGCAACACGTGCAGTTACAGATGATGGCAGAACAGACTCTCTGTAAGGCGCATCCTGTGCATCATACTCTTCCGTACATGGCATGGAGACCACACGAATATTCTTGCCGGACTCCGCCTGTGCAGCCAGTGCCAGTTGAACTTCAGAACCGGTTGCGATGATAATGACGTCAGGCGTGCCATCACAGTCAGATAGTACGTAGCCACCCTTAGAGATATCAGCGACCTGTGCATCGGTGTAGTCGTTACAGGGCAGGCCCTGACGCGTGAAGATCAGGGATGAGGGGCCATCTTTACGTTCAATTGCTGTTTTCCATGAAACAGCAGCCTCAACCGCATCACATGGACGCCATGTGCGCATGTTAGGGATGAGGCGCATGCTTGAAATCTGTTCAACAGGCTGATGGGTAGGGCCATCTTCGCCCAGACCAATCGAGTCATGGGTGTAAACGAACAGTGTCTGAATCTTCATCAATGCGGCCATACGCAGTGCGTTGCGTGCATACTCCATGAACATCAGGAAGGTTGCACCGAATGGGATACTGCCGCCATGCAGCGCAATACCGTTCATGGCTGCACTCATACCGAACTCACGTACACCCCAGTGCATATAGTTACCGGCAGGCGTATCTTTGGAGAACGCCTCAGCGCCAGGCCATTTGGTATTGTTGGAAGGTGCCAGGTCAGCAGAGCCACCAACGATTTCAGGCAACACACCGGC
>JAJRVG010000220.1 GCA_021545595.1 Zetaproteobacteria bacterium
GCTACAACAATGATCTGTTTCATCTCTCTGTTCATGGTGCGAAGCATGATCTGGAATCTTTTACTGTCAATGCCGGATAAAATTTAGTGTGTGGATTATTCAATACCCTGGCTTTATGCGTGTTTACAACACCATCTTTACATCAGGGTGTCTGTTAAAGGCGCGGTAGAGGTTATCCAGCTGTTCACGATTCTGTGCCACGATAGTGACGGTTACAGAGAGATATTTTTCTGTGCGACTTGGTGTGGAGCTGATTGCAGTTTCGCCCGGATTGGGGATGTGCTGGTTGGCGATCATGAAAATCTCGTTCTCAAATGAAGCAGTGTTAACTCCCATCACCTTAATCGGAAACCTGCAGGGAAATGTTAACGCTGACTCTTGGCTCATAATGGCTCCATACACAGGTTCAATGAATCGGGAACCCTAGCAGAACTGTTCTAAATGCAGAGTATGGTGATGGAGGGAGCGCTCTTCTGTGGGTCCGGATGAAAACCACGCACCAGCAGAATGTGGTCTCCACCTGTTGCCATACCAAGGCTTTGCGCCTGTTGCCGGGCCAACTGAACGAATACATCTCTATTTGTCAAATCATCGGCCAGGACAGGGAGAACACCCCAGAGCAGACCCATGCGGTTGTAGATAGTCTTATTGGCTGTAATCGCAATGATAGGGGAAGAGGGTCTTGCTGAGCTGACGGCACTGGTGGAGGCACCTGTTGCTGAAATGACGACAATGGCGTGCACAAGCAGATTTTGTGACAACTGGTTTGTGGCACTGGCCAGTGCATCGGCATGGGAGAGGGGCGGTGTTGAGGCGTGATCCAGATCAAAGCTGCCAAATTTACCACCATGCCACTGGTGGGTTTCAGTCTGGCGGGCGATTTTGTCCATGATAGCTACAGCTTCAACCGGATGGCTGCCGGAGGCGGTTTCTGCTGAGAGCATGATGGCATCAACACCGGCAGTGACTGCGTGGGCAACATCGGCCACCTCGGCACGGGTGGGCCGCGAATGCTCGATCATCGACTCCAGCATCTGCGTGGCAACAATAACCGGCTTGCTGGCGCAGCGTGCCAGATCAATCAACTGCTGTTGTATCATCGGAACCTGCTCTGCCGGAAGTTCAACGCCCAGATCACCGCGGGCAACCATGATGCCATCAGACAGTTCAAGAATATCGTCGATATGATCCAATGCTTCCGGCCGTTCGATCTTGGCAATAATGGCAGCATCAAAGCCTTCGGCTGCAGTCAATTTTCTCAGGTCAAGCACATCATCGCTTTGGCGTACAAATGAGAGGGCCAAAAAATCTACACCCAGTTTCAGAGCAAATCTGGCATCACGTCTGTCTTTTTCGGTAAGGGCAGGGGTGGAGAGATCGGTATCGGGAAGATTGATCCCTTTATGGTCACTCAGCACTCCGCCATGGATCACGCTGCACTGAATATCCTGACCATCAATATCATTGGCTTTAAGTTCAATGACACCATCAGCCAGCAGAATACGTTCACCTGCGGCGATCTCCTGATGCAGCAGTTTATACTGACATGGGATCAACTTACTGTTTCCGGGCACATCTCTGGTTGTGAGAATAATTTTATCATTCTTGTTTAGTGTGATGGGGCCAGCAGCAAAAGTGCCTGTCCGTATTTTTGGCCCACACAGGTCTGCAAGAGTTGCGACAGGCTGGTTCATCTCATGGGAGACAGCCCGGATGCGATGGTAACTCTCACTGTGAGATGCATGGTCACCGTGTGACATGTTAAGGCGGAACACGTTAGCTCCGGCCCTGATCAGCGCTTTAATACTTTTCTCATCCCAGGAAGCAGGCCCGATGGTAGCTACAATTTTTGTGCGTCGGTAGATCAGTCCGGCAGTATCAGTATCTATGGGCATGCGTTATTATTAGCTTGAAGCGGTTGTTTTGTCGATGTTTTTTTGTTGGCGCTCCCTAGGGTTAACGATGCAGTGCTGTGAAGATTGTGTCGGCAAGTTTGTCAGAAATCCCGGGAGCCTGTGCGAGCTGTTCACGCCCGGCCTTCCTGATGCCATCAATACCACCAAAATGTCTGAGCAGGGCGCCTCGCCTGCTCTTGCCAATGCCGGAGATGGTGTCGAGCTGAGAGCTGAACATACTCTGTTTTTTGCGTTTTCTCATATATTGCCCGGCAAAGCGATGTGCCTCATCACGAACACGGGCGATCAGCAGCAGGGCGGGAGCATATTTGCCAGGTGTGGAGGGGTGGCCGATCTTCCGCTGGTTACCACGCCATGAAGGCCAGAGCACCTCATCACCCAGCTTTCTGCTCTTTCCTTTGGAAACTGCTACCAGTTTCAGAGCCCCCAGGCCGAACTCATCAGCGGTCTCCATGGCAACGGAGAGCTGTCCCTTGCCGCCGTCAACAAGCATCAGGTCGGGGCAGGGGATGGCATCCTCATTGATACTGCGAAAGAAACGGGAGAGTACCTGCCGCATCGCTTCGTAATCATCCCCGGCAGGTACATCATCAAGCTTGTATTTCCGGTAGTGA
>JAJRVG010000221.1 GCA_021545595.1 Zetaproteobacteria bacterium
AATCTATAATGCACGGCAGGGATAACAAAATCTGCTAATGATAGATAGTTGTTTGAACAACTGCTGCACCCTTCCTGCCCACGGGCAGAGCCTGAGGCCGAATCTATCAGTTGCCGGCCAGTGGCAGTGTGACTTCCACACTTAATCCATATTGTTCATGGTTCCGGATATCAAGTGATCCGCCATACTTCTCCAACAGCTCGTTGACAATGGACAGTCCCAGACCATGGCCGCCATCACCACGTCTGCTCCTCGCCCGGTTACCGCGATAGAAACGCTCAACCAGCCTGGGCAGCTCTTTCTCCGGCACGCCTTCGCCCTGATCGACAACCTTCAACTCAGAGCTGTTGCCATCACTCGCGAATGAGATAAAAACAGTACTGTTTTCCGGAGTGTAACGAAGTGCATTCTCAACCAGATTGTCCAGAATACGGTGCAGATCACTCTCAGCCATCCTCACCTCCACCGCAGCATCCTGACCGGTATACTTAATATTGACCTGCTTCTCCTGCAGCTGCGAAGAGAAGCCATGTATCACTGTCTCGCACACCTGCCGCAGGTTAGCCGAAGCCGTACTGTCAGGGCTGAAACTCTCGATCTGCTCGATGGTCAGCAGAGCATCAAGAAATTTATTGGCACGCAATGACTCATCAGCAATTACGCTAACCGCCTCACTCCTGACTTCAGCATCATCACCAAATGCCTCAATACTACGGGCATAACCGAGAATTGAAGTCAGCGGTGTTTTCAGATCATGCATCAGATTGGTGAACAGTCTTTTTCGTTGCTCCTCGATGCGATATTTCTCCGTGACATCAACGCAGAGAAGCAGCGCCTGCTTTTTTCCAAGCGGAGCCAGACGTGGAGCCAGCACCCGACCCCCAACATGGATATCGGGAAGTGATGTCGCTTCAGGCAACAGTTTCAGCGCTGACGAAAAAGCTTTGTGCCAATCCGGATCGCGGTAAAAGATCAGCATCGACTGTGGCAGATCAGGAGCACGGTGCATATTAAAAGCGGCGTTGGCCTCTGCATTGGCTGCCATCACCCGGCCCAAATGATCCACACGCATGACCACCTCGTTTACTGCCGAAAAGAGTACATCCAGGCGTCTCGCCCGGGTTGCTAAAGAGGATTCAAGATTTTTCTTGGCTGACCTGAGTTTTTTCAGTTCATTTTCAATCGCGCTGCGCTTTCTGTTCAGTCGCTGCGCATGCAGCCCCCAAAAAATAAGCAGCAGGAGAACGGCTAAAACCCATACAGTCACGAGCCCTTCTTCTCCAGCACGGAGTAACGGTAACCAGCCCCGCGAATGGTTTTAATTGATTCAGACAGCCCGTGAACCTCAAGCGCCTTCCGCAGGCGTTTAACTGTTACATCAACAGTACGCATCTCCACAAAGCTGTTCATGCCCCAGACACGGTCCAGTAGATACTCCCTGCTTCTTACCTTTCCCTGCTTTTCCATCAGTGCCTGCAGCAGTTTGAATTCAAGCGGCCTCAGATCGAGAACTTTACCATTCACAATGACTTCCATGGCATCTTTATCAAGTTCAATAGCACCCTCTGTTTGACCGGACCGTGTAGTAGAACTATTTGATCTGCGCAGCAAAGCCTGCACACGGGCCACCAGTTCTACAGGCTCAAAAGGTTTTGGCAGGTAGTCATCCGCACCCTCTTTCAGGCCACGAACCTTCTCTTCTGTAGAACCCAGGGCCGTTACCATCAGCACGGGAAGCGTGGAAATAGACTCCTGTTTTCTAAGCCAACGCAGAATATCCATGCCACGTCTACCCGGCAGCATACGATCCAGAATCAGCAGCCTGAATGAAGAGTCCTGCAACATACGGATTGCTTCATCACCATTGGTACACCCGGCAACGGTTAGCCCCTCTTTTCTCAGATACATTTCAATCAGGCGCGCAATGGCAACATCGTCTTCAACGATAAGTACATCGCTGTCTGTCAACGGTTCTTCAGATGCCATTAAACCTTCCTGCCCAGTGCAAATTCATGCATCGCTGCATACTCATGCTCCAACTGTAGCGCCATTTTACTCAAAAGTCGGAACATAAATCTAAGTAGCTGATTCCCCATCACCGGATATTCATGTGTTATCATATCAAAGTATGGGCGATCAATCGTCAGCACCTTCACATCTTTCTCCACTTTCAGTGTAGCAGAATGCAGTCTCTCCTCATCCAGAAATGAGAAGAGTCCGAACACATCCCCGGCGGTTAACAGACTGTACTGGTGCCCTGAACGATCCGTTGCCGAGACCCTGCCCTCGATAATCACGGATATCTCATTCTTCGACAGACTGCCTGCCTCATATATGGTCTCTCCGGCACTGCAGGTTCGTAAATTCATGCAGTTGAACACCAACATTGCATCCTCTGATTTCATACTGCTGACAATCGGCATGCCTCGAAATCTGATAAAATTCTGGTCTGCTACAATGGCAGCCTCATAACCTGCTTCATAATTTCTTTCATATTCATACCGACCCATTTCGGTGCTGTTCATATGTTTCTCCTTATTGGGGTCTGTTAACACTAATCATATAGATAAGGTTGAATCTGTTTTATGACACGCCAATGACACCATCATCAGCGCACACCTTTGTCATATTGATGACATATTCCTCAACTACCTTCCACACCACTTCAAATCTCATAGAGAGGAACATAAAAAATGAAACCGACTTTTAAAATCATTGCTGCTGCTGCAATACTCATGTTTGCTATTCCAGCCTTTGCCGGTGGTGTAACTGTTGCTGAAAAAGGTGACAGCAAACTCAAACTGGGCGGAAGAATATATTCAGATGTGACCGCATTTAAATCTACTGACAATACGGGTGCGGTAACTAAAAAAACAACCAGCGGTCGTATTGAACGTGCATACTTCACCGGTAAATACTACTTCAACGAAGAGTGGATGATGCGCATCACGACTGATGTAACACTCACTGATGCAACCAATGCTGCAGGCAATGTGGTTAGTAAAAATAACAATATCTTCCTGAAATATGCCTACCTTGAGGGGAAACTTGCAGGTGATGCGGCAGTTCTGCGTGTGGGCCAGTCTCACACGCCCTGGATTGACCATGAGGAAGAGCTTTGGGAACATCGTTACTTCTCAAAAGTTCTAATTGATACGAATGGTTACAGTGCATCTTCTGATCTTGGTATTGGCCTGAAAGGCAAGCTTGCTGATGGCATGGCTAACTACTGGGTAACTTACACCAGTGGGGCTGGCTACAGCCACCCTGGGCGTGTTGGCAGCACCATGGACATTGATGCCCGTTTTGGTGTCGATCCGGTAGAAGGGCTGACTCTGGATGTACAGTACCGCAATGGATACAAAGGCACTAAAACAAGCCCTGCAGGTGGAAATGGAGTTGAAACAAAACATACGCTGTATCAGGTCATGGCTACATACGGTGTGGGTGAAGACTTCCGCGTTGGTGCCAACTATGCAAACAACAAACAGGCTCCAACAGCTGGTGTTTCTGTAACTGAAAAAGCTTATTCGGTTTGGGGCTGGTACAACTTTGATGAACATTTCGGCGCATTCGGTCGCTATGAAAATACTAAAGATGACAACACTGCTGTGGCCAAAAAGAATCGCTTTGCTGCTGGTCTTGAATACTCGCCTGTTAAACATGTAACACTTGCTCTGGCTTATGATGAGACAAAGCACACTTTGGGTGGAATAAATAATGGTAAAGACACCCGTTACGGTCTGTGGACTCGGGTAAAATTCTAAAAAATATCAATCTCCTGATGGATTGAAAAAGGGACGGCATTTGCCGTCCCTTTTTCAATTACCCACGTCACAACCACCACCCACCGCTTATAACATCGTGGCCCGACATGAATTACCTTCCCGGCAGGTATTTCCTACAGCATAAAAAACAGTGCAGTTCCTTTACCTGCTTAGAGAATTCGTGTATCGTGCCACACCCTCTCAGGGGTGCTCTGTCCGAAAAAATCAGGTGTTGAAAAGGAGATGTGAATGAACATACCGGCAAACTCCGGGAAAAGCTTAATCGAGAACCCGGAGACCATGACACAGGATGACCAGAAGGGTTGTAAACATCTCATGGACACGTATGGACTAAGCGAT
>JAJRVG010000021.1 GCA_021545595.1 Zetaproteobacteria bacterium
CATCACGCAGTGCTTGAGCACAGTCGTGAGCCTGACG
Organism: Zetaproteobacteria bacterium; assembly: GCA_021545595.1. GTDB lineage: Bacteria > Pseudomonadota > Zetaproteobacteria > Mariprofundales > Mariprofundaceae > WSZY01. The sequence continues at coordinate 38 of JAJRVG010000021.1, forward strand.
ATAGCAGGGATCGGATGGTTGGGTGCGTGCAGAGCCGAAGAATGTGGCCTTTCTCCAGGATTTATAGTGTTCAAAGACTCCCAGGCCATGACGAACCTCCCGCAGCATATGTGTGAGCATTTTCAGATCCGCTGTATTGTGCTGGGTTTCGAGCATGCGGAGTGTTTCGATTAGAAAAGTCCCTTTATAGGCGCTCTGACCGCGGTAGCTTTCCAACAGTGCCTCGACATGTTTACGAATCTCTTCAGGGAACTGATCGAGTACGGGGTACTCAGTCATGCGATGGCTCAATAACAATATCAATACGCCGATTCATGGCTCTTCCTTTCTTGAACTCATTGCTGGCAACAGGACGAACCTCTCCATAACCGAGTGCTTTAATGCGGCTGCCATCCATTGTGGCTGCAACGAGGAAATCACGTACTGCCTCTGCACGTTTCAGGGAAATTTTCTGATTTGTTTTGACGGCACCTTTGCTGTCAGTATGCCCTTCAATGCGAATTTTACGTTCACCGTATATTTCAAGCGCATCTTTCAGCTTACCAAGCAGGCTGTAATAGGTGGCATCGATCTTACTGCTTCCCGGAGAGAACCGGAGGCTGGTGAGTCGGATCAGCAGTGAACCATCCAGATTGACAAGTAACTCCACTTCACCCTTCTTAAACAGGCTGCGGAGACGCTTTTGTCGTTTGGTCTCAAATGTTTCACGCTCAAGCTTGGCGCGAAAAGCCTCTTTCAGGCTACTTAACTGTTCACTTTGATCAGAAAGCAGGGCGCTTCGTTGATCCGAGACCGCTTTCTCCAACTCAGTTTTATAGCGCTCTTTTAACTGAGCAATATCAGCTTCATAGAGGCTCTTCTGACTGACCAACCTGCTTTGCAGCCGGGATATGGCTTGCAGAAGCTCATCGTTAGAGACGTCTGCATTTGCGTTGGTTGAATCAATTTTAATATTGAGCGCCTCTGCAAGTTTAAGCCGGTCATCTCTGGCACTGAGATAGAGCTCTTCATGACTACCGTACGATTTTCGCCATATTTTTACCTGTTTGGCAATTTGAAGTGATCGCATGGCCAGAATCAGGGCGTACCCCGGCTGAGTCGGAACGGTCTGGCTTAAACCGTCAGCATACTGCTCCATTTTCGACAGCTCCAGCTTGGCGGCTTCATAGCTTTGTGGAGCATATTTTTTTGCTCCGGCAGCAGCAGCTTTGCTGATAGTGGAGCCTGCTTTATTGATCAGTGTCGGGAGTACCGCATCAATGATCTTGATATACTTCTGGCTTGCTTCATCTGCGCTCTGTTGAGCGTTATTCAGGTCACCGCCTTCAAAGAGTGCAATAGCACGTGTAAGCGATGCATCTGCATCACGTAACAGGTGCCCGGGATTGAACTCCTGCAACGAGTCCTCGATTTTAATTTGTGAGACAGCCTGTTCAGCTGCTTTTTTATAGAGCAGAAGGTCGGAATACCGGTTCTGGAATCGTTTGGCATTTTCCCGGGCTTCATTCAGGAGAGCCAGAGCCCTGGAGGTGCCTTCACCGGCTTTTTCAGCTTCACCCTCCTCATCTGCAAGCATGGCAGCACCGAGATAGGCACGGGCTTTCGCTGCAGTAGAGGGTGCAAATTGATAATCACTGCTGGCATGAAATGCATCCACCTTCTGCTGCAGGCTTTGGATTGTCTCTGTGGCGGCAGCGGTTCCGGCTAGCGTCAGGATAATCAGAAGTGAAAAGATACGGGGTGGTTGGAAATGATGTTCAGGCAAGGTTCAGCATCCGTTCAAGAGAGAGTCTGGCCCAGCGGCGCTGATTGGCCGGTACGGAGATTTGATTGAGCTGACCCCGGTTCCGGATTGCAAAAAGTGAAGCACATAGATGCTGGGGGTCGGTTCGAAACATTGTGGAACACATACAGACCATAGGTGATAAAAACCATATTGGCTTTTCAGGGAACTGGATACGTAGCCGGTTGACCAGGTTCAGCTCGGTTGCAATTGCAAACTTGCTGCCTGTTTCTGCCCGGGTGACATGCTGAATAATTGCTTCAGTTGAACCTGTAAAATCGGCTGTCTCGCACACTTCACGGGAACACTCCGGATGGGCGAGTATCTGAATGCCCGGATAGTTTTTTCGCATGGTGTCCGCATGTTCGGCTCTGAAAAGTTGATGCACCGAGCAGAACCCCTTCCATAGGATCAATTTGGCATCACTGATCTCTTCGGGGGAGTTGCCCCCAAGGTGTTGTGTTGGATCCCAGACAATCATCTCATGTTCAGGCACTCCCATGGCAAGGGCAGTGTTTTCACCCAGATGCTGATCCGGAAAAAAGAGAACCTTTTCACGGTTGGCCCATGACCATTCCAGCACCTTTTGTGCATTGGATGATGTGCATACAACGCCACCATGCTCTCCACAGAAAGCTTTCAGAGCTGCAGTTGAGTTAATATAGGTGACAGGCGTAACAGACGATTCCGGTGAAAGCACCTTGGAGAGCTCCTGCCAGCAGCGAGAGACCTGCTCAATATCGGCCATGTCTGCCATAGAGCATCCGGCAGCAGGGTCTGGAAGAATGACAACCTGATCATCACTGGTGAGAATATCAGCAGTTTCAGCCATGAAGTGGACACCGCAGAAGATAATGTAGGAGGCATTTGTCTCTGACGCCCTCTGCGCCAGTTTCAGTGAGTCTCCAGCGATATCTGCAAATTTTATCACCTCTTCACGCTGGTAGTGATGGCCGAGGATCAACAGCTGATCACCAAGTTCCTCTTTCAGTGCATGAACCTGTTCGATGATGTTCTCTTCGGGGGTTTCGTAAAGCTGTTTTAACAGCGCTTGTGTGCTCATTGCCCAAGTTTCGGAAGGCACGGAGCCAATGTCAATTACTATACGATAAGCCTTTTTATGGATGTGGGTTTAAATAGAGATATCATTGCTGTCCGGTTAAGGATTTTGCAGTAAGAAAGTAGGCCTGAATTCCCAACGTTTATGGTAGGTTTGTAGTTGTTCAGACAGC
>JAJRVG010000222.1 GCA_021545595.1 Zetaproteobacteria bacterium
CCCGGTTTGCTGGCTCCGCTGACATTCTCGATGGCAACCCGATCATTTCAGGCCAAACCATCTCAAAAAGCTGCATGGCTTTCCGGTTGGCATAGTTAAACAGAGGGTCTGCATCACTGTTATGTGAAATCACGGCGAACGACGCATCAAAAAGAAAACGGGCAGCCTCTACACTGCTCATGTTTAATGGCACAAGCTCTTTTCCGGTCAACTTCCTTAAACTTTCTCTCAGGATCGACACATGATCCGCATGAAAACGGTTGGATTCATACGGTTCTGTTAAATTGGTCACGGAGCCAGTCGAACCAAATCAGGACATGAATATGAAGATCAGCAGCACAAACTTTACAAAGATGGTGGATAACACCAGAGAAGTAAGCGATGTCGTCTGGAATCCATGCAGTTTATATTTGGAGAAGATCAACCGGGTAAGAAATGAGAGGCCACCAAAAATACCGGCAATAACAAACAGAACGGTGAGAAATGTTGGACCCACATTGAGCTTTTTAACCGTCGCCTCCAGACCATCAAAAGTAAGGACCGCCAACCCGATCGGAAGCAGCCATGGGAAGTAGATGAAGAGATACTCCATCACGCTGTACTTAAGCCCATCCTTGCGGCCAAGCCGGGCAATAATCCACGCCACCAGATTGGCAGGAATAGAAAAAATAAGAAATGAGGTGAGGTAAAGATTCATCTGCGAACCTTATCGATTAAGGATGCTCTGGAAAAGCCGGAGTATCCGAGCGGGCCATGGAGGGCCCACCACAATCCGGCAGGAAAGCCGGATTGGATAGAGTTTCCCAGATATTTATAAACATCATTATGCCAGTAACTCCACCATCCGCCTGCCCAGCAGCGTTGGATTGTGCTCGACAGTCACACCTGCCGTTTCCAATGCCGAAAACTTGGCTTCAGCTGTGCCCTTACCGCCTGAGATAATTGCACCGGCATGACCCATGCGTTTGCCCTTTGGTGCTGTTGCGCCGGCAATAAAGGCAACAACGGGCTTATTCACATGTTCGTGGATAAACTCAGCAGCATTCTCTTCATCTGATCCACCAATCTCACCAATCATCACCACACCATCGGTATCAGGATCGGCCTCAAAAAGACGCAGTGCATCAATAAAATTCATACCATGGATCGGATCACCACCCATGCCGATACATGTGCTCTGACCAAGCTTTGTCCGGGTCAACTGATCAACCGCCTCGTAGGTCAATGTGCCTGAACGTGAGATGACTCCAATGCGACCCGGGAGGTGGATATGCCCCGGCATAATACCGATCTTGCACTCGCCCGGTGTAATGATACCGGGGCAATTCGGGCCGATAAGAATTGAATCACTCTCTCTCAAACGCTCCTTTACCTTCAGCATATCCAACACAGGAATTCCTTCGGTAATGCAGGCAATCACTTTGATACCGGCATCAGCTGCTTCGATGATGGCGTGAGCGGCAAACGGTGGTGGCACATAGATCACCGATGCATCCGCCCCCACCCCGCTAACCGCTTCAGCTACCGTGTTGAAGACCGGACGATCCAGATGCGTCTGCCCACCCTTCTTCGGTGTCACGCCGCCGACAAACCTGGTGCCGTAAGCAATCATCTGGGTAGAGTGGAAGGTTCCCTGCCTACCGGTAAAACCCTGGCATATTACACGCGTATCTTTGTTGACCAGCACGCTCATCTCGTACCTCCATGTACTCGACCCTGTACCCCAGGGCACTTTCTCTCTCGCAGACTCGATTCACCCTGCGGGCGGAAAGACCGTGCGGATTGGAAATCAGAACATGCTATCGCGCGGCAGAACAATGCCGCTTGCTCCTGAAAAATTGTCACTTGATCGCTTCCGCAGCCAGAGTGGCTGCCTGATCAAGATCATCTGCCCAGCGCACATCAAGCCCTGCATCATGAATCAGTTTACGACCCTCCTCTTCATTGGTGCCGACAAGACGCATCACCACAGGCACCCGCATCGGATAGGTTTTGACCGCTTCGATCAGGCCATTGGCAATAATGTCGCAACGGACAATACCGCCAAAAATATTAACCAGCACCGCTTTCACATGATCATCGGTAAAGAGCAGCTTAAATGCCTCTCTTACCGCCTCAATGGTTACGCCACCGCCCACATCAAGAAAGTTGGCAGGCTTCTCACCTTTGAGTTGAATAATATCCATCGTCGCCATGGCAAGCCCCGCACCATTGACCATACAGCCAATATTTCCATCCAGCGCAATATAGTTAAGCCCCGATTGAGCCGCCTCGGTTTCACGCGGATCCTCTTCATCAATATCACGCATGGCTGCAATATCTACCTGACGGTAAAGTGCACTGTCATCCACGGCAAATTTGGCATCCAGAGCTACCAGCCCATTTGGTGTGACAACCAGAGGGTTCAACTCCAGAAGTGTTGCATCTTTTTCAACAAACAGCCGATAGAGATTCTTTGCAACCACGCTAAAAGAACCTGTATCTTGCAAAGAGAGAAAACTGGCCATAGTTGCGGCAGTCTTATCATCAACGCCGGTATCTCTGTCCACCGCTACGCTTAATATCTTTTCAGGGGTCTGGGCTGCCACCTGCTCAATATCCATGCCACCGGAAGGGCTCACAACAAAAGCTACTGATTCGGTTTCCCGGTCTACCAGGAGACTTAAATAGAGCTCTTTTTGAATCTTTAACCCCTCCTCTACATAAACCTTATGAACCTGTTTTCCTGCTTTACCGGTTTGCCTGGTGACCAGAGTTGCACCAATCAGGTCGGAGGCCGCAGCTTCAACCTCATTAATGGATCTGCAGATCCGGACGCCGCCGGCCTTTCCTCGCCCGCCTGCATGAATCTGGGCTTTGACCACCCAGACGGAGCCACCCAGCTCTCTGGCGGCAGCAACAGCCTCATCCGCACTAAGTGCCATACTGCCGCGCGGTACTGGAATGCCGAACTCAGCCAGTAACCCTTTGGCCTGATATTCATGAATGTTCAATATCTGCTCCCATACGGCAGTCGGGCTCCTGCCCTCCGCCTTTTACGCACATCATCTTCATGCTCACACAATTCGGCAGGATAGCCGAATTGGACACACAAAGTGTGGGGTTTGCCCCGAAGGCCATGGACGGCTTTTACGCATATATCAACTCAGCAGGCTGTCCACCTGCACCACCAGCTCCTTAACCGACTCGAGAGATGAGTTCAATGCGGCCTTTTCTGCTTTATTCAGATCAAGCTCGATGATGCCCTCCATACCGCCGCCGCCAAGCTTGCACGGAACACCCATATAATATCCATCCACACCATATTCACCTTCAAGATAGGCGGCACACGGAAGGATACGGTTCTTATCTTTCAAAATTGCCTCGGCCATCTCTACC
>JAJRVG010000022.1 GCA_021545595.1 Zetaproteobacteria bacterium
CAGAATAGTATGCATAGTCAGAGCCAAATCAGCGAACCAGCCAGCCCTGTGGTGTGGGCAAAGCCTGCATGCCACGCTGCTGAAACCACTGCTGCATCCATGCATCGCCTTCACCCCTCAGCAAAAGACGATACTGTCGGCTTGATGTGCTCAAATAGGTTGGAATGACGGCCTCAACTTTTTCATGCTGTCGCAGCGCATCTTCGAGCGCCACCTGCGCGGAGAGCACTGCGGACTGCTCAATGACAAGCATGACTTCCAGGCCGCCAACTCTCTTCTCTTGCAGTGGCGGTATCATCTCTGCTTGACTCGGACCGGAAATATAGGCATCACGGGCGGTGAGCAGAATCCCCTCCATCCAGATCTGCAACTGGGACAGGGGGTCTCCCGTTTCAATCTTCCGGGTTTCAGAAAACTCCGGCACGGCAGTGTTACCACGAACCACCAGATGCACCTGTCTGTTATCAAGCCACTGCCAGACAACAATCAGTGCCGGGCCGCTCTCACTCAGCAGGATGCCTCGTGTTGTAGCAACACTTTCGGCATCAGCTCGAAGCAATTCTACTGTCTGGGGCATGCTGGAGCCATTCTGGTTGCTCATCTGAATCATCAGGTTAATACGAGGGGCCTCTTTCAAATATGGAATCTTTTGCTGGTCAAGATATTGCCAGACTCTCGCCTCATTAAATGATACCCGCACACTGTCGCTGCGGGGCAAAACACGCTGCAGAAACGGTGTTGCTTTCATACTGTCTGACAAAGATCCCCTCGCCTTGCTAGCAACAATCCGATCCCAGAGAAGTGGCAGGGCCTGTTGGATCGCCTCCTGAACGGAGGGGACTCTTCCCTCTTCATCCGCCTGAACTTCCACAATCATTCTTGAATCTGCCTGGGCATAAGGCATCAGAGAGAATAGGCTTAATGCAAAAGCAGCCAGCCAGAGCCCATGCCTGAAGTTTTTCATTTCACCACACGAAGGTGCCGGACTCTTTTCTCTTCCGGTTTTTCATCAGACCCCGGGCTCTCCTCTCCTTCTGAGGCTTCGATGCCGGATGCTGCCTGCTCTGTGTCAGTGGTATCCTCCTGCAAACTGCGCACCGCACTGACAACTGCGCGTATGGTCTCAGGAACATCCTCTTCCCAGATAATACCCTGCTCCATATCCCCTTCCGGAAGATAGGCTGCCCAAATTCGACTCATTGGAATACGGCACGCATGAGCCTGCCCGGAAAAAGAGAATTCCGATTCAAGCGCATCTTCACGAATATGAATCACTTGCGGCATGCGCATATTCAACACAAGGCGAAGAGCCGGATCACCCTTGAGAAACCCGGGGACAACCACTTCATCGCTTGTGGCGTCAACAACGATATAGATTCGTCCATGCTGCTGAAAAAACTCTTTCAACTTTTTTGCTTTTGCAGCATTTGCAAAGCTCAGGCTCATTTATCCTCCATCGCCCTGGAAGCCAGGGCATATTTAGAACACGAATGCGGCTCACGGACGAGCCGCCAATATCAGAACACCAGTTACTGATATTGTGAGCAAAGGCAAAATGACACTTTTGACTTTGCGTTTTCTAAAAAGTGCAGGAAGCACTTATTTAGAATTCTAATCAACTTCTCCGGCGCTTGTGCACAGCCTCAGCAAAGATGCGCAACAGCTCAGCCGTGTCTTCCCAGTTAATACAGGCATCAGTAATGCTGATCCCAAATTCAGGCTTCACGCCCGGCTTCACATCCTGGCGACCCGCATTGAGATGGCTCTCAACCATGGTGCCGATAATATGGTGGTTACCAGATGCAATCTGGTTGGAGATATCTTTGCCAACCTCAATCTGAAACTGATGCTGCTTACGGCTGTTGGCATGGCTGCAATCGATCATCACGCCTGCTTCAACACCTGCCTCCTCCAGTTTGCTCACTGCCTCGGCAACACTCCTGGCATCGTAATTAGGCTTACAGCCACCACGCAAAATCACGTGACAGTCCTCATTTCCACTCGTAGAGAAGATGGCAGAGTTCCCCTGTTTGGTCAGTGACAAAAAGTGATGCGGGTGTGCAGCCGCTCGAATTGCATCAATGGCAATGCCAAAACTACCGTCGGTACCATTCTTAAACCCAACAGGACAGGAGAGGCCCGATGCAAGCTCGCGGTGCCCCTGACTCTCAGTGGTACGGGCTCCAATCGCACCCCAACTGACAAGGTCGGCATAATACTGAGGCGTAATCAGGTCGAGGAACTCCGTTCCTGCCGGAACACCCAGGTCATTGATCTCCTGCAACAGTTTGCGTGCCAGACGGATGCCTTTATTGATTTCAAAGGTTCCATCCAGATTTGGGTCATTAATCAACCCTTTCCAGCCAACAGTGGTACGCGGTTTCTCAAAGTAAACCCGCATCACAATCAGAAGGTCATCACCAAGTTCTTCGCGCATATGCTTTACGCGGCGCGCGTACTCGAGAGCAGCATCAGGGTTATGGATCGAACAGGGGCCAACAATAACCAGCAGGCGATCATCCTCACCTTGCAGAATCTGATGAATAGCATGCCTTGTCTGGTAAATGGCTGCTGCTGCCTGTGCACTCACAGGATATTCGGCATGTACCAGAGCGGGTGAAACCACCTCTTTGACACCACAAATACGCAGGTCGTCTGTTTGATGTATTACGGGGTGTGTTACGGACATAGCACCATATTCCTTCAGTCATTAAGCCGAAATCCGGCTGCGCCGGAGTATTGCAGAAAAGCAGCCAAATGATTAGCCCGAATATTATTTATGCTTCAATCGTAACCAGTGTGCAGCTTATCTCTCTCTATCCACACATGAATGCATCCCAGGGCACTCTCTACCTTTGGCATTCACCTTGTACGGCGAGTGAATGAAATGATCTTGTAAGCGTAGGCGGACAAATCAACAGGAGAGCTGATTTGGAGGGGCTTTAGACCACCCAAAGGTGAGAGGCCATGGACGGACTCGAATCACATGCTCCGCCAAAGCAATTTGAGCAAAAGGCATCAAAGCCTTTTACGTATCAATAAAAAAAGCGGAGTGGCCCTGTAAGCCGGGTTCTGTACTCCTGCCCTGGGGCAGGAGTGGTAGCCATTCATCTAGGCCCGTGGTTGCCCACAGGCTCAAGCAGCCTACCCGGAAGCAGCGTGGGCCACGCCTGAAGCTTCCCTATTTGGCCTTGCTACGAATGGGGTTTACCTCAGCTCCCGTCCGTTACCGCACGGGACGGTGCGCTCTTACCGCACCCTTTCACCCTCACCGATTTTGTAACCGGCAGTCTATTCTCTGTAGCACTTTCCCGGGGTCTCCCCCACCGGACGTTATCCGGCATTCTGCCCTGTGTAGCCCGGACTTTCCTCGGCAGGGATATGTGAACATAAACCCTGACGCGACTACCCGGACCACTCCGCCGGTGAAGGCTACAGCAAATTCACATCCATGGACAAATGGGAAAAGAAACAGAGCCCCGGGCATATCCAGTAATGATGTGCTTTAACAACCCCTGCGTAGTACGGATCAGTATCCATGCAGAAATCATAGTCCCCTCACAAGTCTGCCATACCTACTTGCCTAAAAGGCTCTTGATGCCGCTGCCAATTCCCTCCACCGCACTGCCTGCTGCGCCACCAACTTTGGAGCCAATGGCTGCCCCTGTCGGACCTCCAATAGTCGCACCAATGGTTCCGCCGATCAGGGATGATGGTGCAGGATAGATTCTGGGGCTCTCTGTTGTGCCGCCCACCATCAGTTTCGCACCGGAGAGACCACCCATGCCACTGGTATTGATCTCTCCATCAAGTGTGCCGCTTGCCTTGATAGTGACGTGGCCACTGGCATCAAATGCCGATGCATCAAGCACAATCTCTTTCAGGTAGATATCCTGACCGCGCACCTGCAATTGTGTTTTAAAAACATCGAATAGAATTGCACCACCACCCCCGGCCAGATTGCCATGCACCAGAGCTGCAGCCACACCGGAAAGTCCTACCCCCTTGAACTGGCCCCTGGTCATATTTACCGGGCCATCCACCTTCAGCGAACGTTGCATCGCCTTCTCATCTACGCCCCTAGCAGAGATCTTCAGCGTCGACTCAAAAGTGCCGGAGACCTTGTCCTGCCCCGCGGCATCTTTCATCAGCGGTAGCATCTGAATCTCCGTAGCTTTAATATCTGCTGCCAGTGTGCGCCCCTTGCCCTCCAGAGGTGTAAGTCTGGCATTCAACACAATGGTTCCATCGTAGAGGTTCACTCTCCAGTTTGGCAGCGTCAGCATATCTTCCGTCAGCTTGATTGCGCCTGTCGCCCTGTTGATGTGAAC
>JAJRVG010000223.1 GCA_021545595.1 Zetaproteobacteria bacterium
CGACGTTTCCTGCCGCCCATACGAAGTGTGTTCCAGAGCTGTCCGGGGCCGGCAAAAATGGCGGAAATAATACGGCGGAGAAGCCATACAATGGTGAGCAGAACCAGTAGCGCGGTGATGAAGGCACCCTGTTGTGTCTCAAACACCCATTCAAAGGCCTCGATACGTAGCGGTTGTCCGGCAATGGTCGGAAAAAGTGAAAGCAGTACAGCGATACTGAGTGCAAGAAGAAGCAGGAAAAAGAGTCTCATGAGAGCTCCCCCAGCCATGTTGCAGCCGTTTGACGCAGATGCTCGATATCTGCCTTGAGTGGATCAAAGCTCTCAGGCAGACCCAGATCAATTGCTTCGGTGGAGTCCTCATCAGCCCGGGCGAGTCTCAGTTGCAGGGTTGCCCTCAGCTGTTGCCAGCTCTTTCCACCCGGCCACTGCTCAAGCTCAATATTACGGCTGGTAGTGAGTAGTTGCCGACGAAGTTGCTCATCCTGCTGTTGTTCTGCCGTGGATACAGCTTTGATTGAAAAGTAGTCATGAACCCAGCTTAGCCACGGCGTTCCATATTTGGGGATAATATTTTCATGTTCAGGTGTTGTGAGTGAATCAGCGTGGGATTGCAGGCTCTGCTGCCAGCCGCGCAGCTCCTGCAGCCGCTGCTGGGCCAGTGTCAGCATCTCCTGTGCTGTAGCATGCTCACTGTTGCTTAACGAAGGGGTGAGGGCAATCTCCTCCCAGGCCAGCTTCAGTTGTGGAAGGTGGTTGGCTCTGTTTGTTATCCAGCGCAGGCGGGTACGGAGCTGTACTTTTTGCAGTGAGTGCTGTGTCTCCTGAATGGCCTGTTGCTCCTGGCGCAGGGAGTTCAGCTCGCGTTGCAGACCATCCATCGCGGCCAGCATCCGGTTCACTTCATCACTGCTGGCAGTGATAATTTCCGGAGTTTTCGTGGGCTCAATTTCAATAGCTGCTTTCAGGCTGACAACCTGAGGCTCCGGCTCAGTAACAGGGGGAGTGGTCAGTTCCGGTTTTTTGAGGGCGACCTTTTTTTCTGCCTGTAGAAGTGCATTGACTGAATCAGTCAGGCTGTTTTTCAGTTGCTGGGGTGAAAAAACATAGCCAGCCGTCAGCAGGACAAGAAAAAACAGAAATATCAGTAGTTTGTAGGAGTGTTTTTCAGGTTTGGAATGCTCCTCCGGTTCTGTACCAGGGGTAGAGGCAGCCTCTATATCTGAGACACTTTCTTCCAGAGGCAGGGTTTCCCCTGCTTTTTTATCGCTACTCATTGTTCAATTATCGTTCAGCCAGCGGGCTGCGTCCAGTGCGTGATAGCTTAAAATAAGATCAGCTCCGGCACGTTTAAAACCGAGCATGGTTTCCAGAACTACACGTTTTTCATCAATCCAGCCCTTTTCAGCCGCTGCTTTTACCATCGCATATTCACCGGAGACGTTATAGACGGCCATGGGCAGATCGGTGATATCTTTTACTGAGCGGATGATATCCATGTAAGCCAGGCCCGGCTTAACCATCAGGATATCTGCACCCTCATCAATATCGAGTATTGCTTCACGAAGTGCTTCACGACTGTTGGCAGGATCCATCTGATAGCTTGCCCGGTCACCAAAGCTCGGTGTGGAATCAGCTGCATCCCTGAACGGGCCGAAGTAGGCGGATGCATATTTCACGGCATAGGACATGATCGGAAGATCCTTGAATTCGGCAGAGTCCAGGCCTCTGCGGATGGCGGCAATCATGCCATCCATCATGCCCGACGGGGCAACCATGTCGATACCTGCCTCGGCATAAGAGACGGCCTGTTTCTGAAGGTTGGCAAGGGTGGCATCGTTATCAACTTCGTGACCATCAAGCACACCACAGTGGCCGTGATCGGTATATTCACAGAAACAGGTGTCAGCAATGATATAGCTTTCAGGAGAACTGTTTTTTGCCTCTCTGATGGCTCTCTGGACAATACCATCGGCATCCCAGCTACCTGAACCGGTCGCATTCTTCTCTGCAGGTATTCCAAAAAGAATCATGCCCGGAATACCCAGGGATGCTGTCTCTTTGGCAATTTTTCCTACATCACTGAGTGGAATGCGTGATACACCCGGCATGGTTTTAACAGGAACCGCTTTAGTGATCGTTTCATCCACAAAAACAGGGTAGATAAAGTCGCTTGGGCTTATTGATGTTTCACGCACCATGCTTCGGATGGCCGGATTTTTACGCAGTCGGCGAGGGCGATGGATCAGGTCAGGCAGAGACATATTCAGGCTCCGGAATTAATGAAATAATCAGCTAATGCATCCAGCATGGCGTCAAAACTAGCTGTTTTTGCGACAGCCTGCACGCTTAATCCGGCATTCTCTGCCGCTTGTGCAACCTGCGGGCTGATGACAGCAACGGCGGGAGTGTCTGCTATTTCGACGGAGCCAATCCGTTTGATGTAGTTTTTTACTGTTTTCGGGCTACCCAGAAGCAGGCCGTCAACTTCTCTGTTTTTTAGTTTTTCAACAGTGTCAGAGATATCGGAATCGGGGCAGTTCATACGATATGGGTAGAGTGTGATCACTTCACACCCCTGGTGAATCAGTGACTTTTGCAGCAGATCTTTTCCCTTTTCAGCACGGAAGAAGAGAAGCTTCCTGGGCAGGCTGCTGTTTTGATAGGCTTCAAGTAGCCCCTCCTGTGAGGCTTTTTCAGGTAGCAGGTCAGGCCGGATCCCATAGCGGTTCAGTGATCGGGCTGTCTTGCTACCGATCGCAGATACCCGATGGTTGGCAACCATCTCTGCAAAATCGTTGCCCAGAGTTGATGCGACGCACTCTACGGCATTACGGCTGGTAAAGAGCAGATCCAGACTCGAACCTTTCAGTATCGGAAGGCTCTGCAGAATGTTTTCAGGCAGGCACTCGACCTCAAGGCAGGGAAGAAACAGGGCTTCACCACCACGGTGGCAAATCTCCGTTGCAGTTATCTGCGCCTGGTCACGTGGGCGGGTGATCAGGATACGTTTGCCGGCAAGGCTTAAGCGGTCTGCATTCATACGGCAATGATGCACGAGCATTCAGGCTCTGCCAATTCAATTGGTATTGCGATTAGCACTGCATAAAATGCTTGCCTAAAACGAGTATCCATGTTGTCATATTAATAGAGCCGCTTCATGCAGTGCCTCTGTCGGGTATCTGGACATGGATAGCGAAGTGATTTGGCTTCCCCCTGATTTATAGGAACAGTATTTTTTACAGGCTTTTGTGCATGTCGCATGGCCCGATTCCGATTGAACTGTTTAGAGGTAAAAATAGATGGCAACGAAAAAAGTTAAAGAGCAGACACGGGAAATCCTGAAAGATGTTTTTGGTTATGACACCTTCCGTGAGCCTCAGGAGAATGTGATCTGCACACTTCTTGATGGTAAGGATGCCTTTGTTCTGATGCCAACCGGTGGTGGTAAATCACTCTGCTATCAGATTCCGGCCATTATGCGTGAGGGAACCGGTATTGTGGTCTCTCCGCTGATCTCTCTGATGAAGGATCAGGTCGATGCACTGATCCGCTGCGGTGTCAGAGCCGCCTACTACAATTCATCTTTGAAGGCAGCCGCTGCCAAAGAGGTTCTGGATCAGTTTGAGGCAGGTGAACTTGATCTTCTTTATGTGGCTCCTGAACGCCTGCTGACCAAGGTGTTTCTGAAGCGACTGGAGAGGATTAAGATCGGCCTTTTTGCCATTGATGAGGCGCACTGTGTCTCCCAGTGGGGACATGATTTCCGTCCGGAGTATGTGCGGCTCGGGGAGTTGCGGGAGATTATGCCGAATATTCCAATGATCGCGCTGACGGCAACGGCGGATGAGCACACCCGTGAAGATATTGCAGAGCGCCTGGGGCTGAAGCGGGCGAAACGCTATGTCTCCAGTTTTGATCGCCCGAATATTCGCTATCTGGTTTCAGAGAAGCGTCAGCCACTGACGCAGGTACTCACCTTTCTTGAGGACTGGAAAGGTTCCTCCGGCATTATCTACTGTCTGTCACGCAAGCGGGTGGAGGATATGGCGGTAAATCTCCAGCGACATGGTGTGCGGGCAGCCGCTTATCATGCCGGAATGCCGGCACGTCAGCGTGAAAAGGTTCAGGATGATTTTCTTCGAGACAGGGTGAATGTGATTGTTGCGACCATCGCTTTCGGTATGGGCGTTGACAAACCCAATGTCCGCTTTGTCATTCATCATGATTTGCCGAAGAGTATTGAATCTTATTACCAGGAGACAGGCCGTGCCGGGCGTGACGGGATGGAGTCTGAGGCACTTATGCTCTACGGCTCAGGTGATGTAAATCTGGTTCGGCGACTCATTGAAAATGTTGAGAACCCCGATCAGCGTCGTGTTGAGGTTCACAAGCTCAATAGCATGGTCGCTCTCTCCGAGGCGCTGACCTGCCGCCGCCGCGTTCTGCTGGGTTATTTCGGCGAAGAGATGAAGGGTACGGCATGCGGCAATTGCGATATCTGCCTTGATCCACCTGAAACTTATGATGGAAGTAATATTGCCCGGATGGCCGTGGAGTGTGTCAAGGAGCTCAGTGGCGATTACGGTGTTGGTTATGTCGTGGATGTTTTGCGGGGATCCAAAAATGTCCGTATCTGTGAAAAGGGGCATGACAAGGCCAAAAGCCATGGCACTGGAGTTGACATCAATGGTGATGAGTGGACTTCGATTCTTCGTCAGCTTGTTCATCGCGGCATCTTTGTACAGGACATCTCCCGGCGTGCTGCTCTGGTTGCCACCAAAAAGGCGGAGCTGTTGCTGGAGGGTGGCTCGGTGACGCTGGCCAAGTATCAGCCGGGGATTAAACGTAAACTCAAGCGCTTTACCCAGGGCAAGGATAAAAAACTCTATCAGAAGCTGGTTGAGATGCGTGAGAAGCTGGCGGAAGATGAGGATGTTGCACCGTATGCGCTGCTCAGCGATGTGGCACTGACCGAGATGAGCCAGCTAACTGATGTGAGTGAATCTGCATTGCAGAACATCAGTGGTATGGGGCAACATAAGCTGGAGGCATATGGCGAGATATTTCTGGGAACGCTGAAAGAGCATGCAGATGTTCGGGGTCAGGCTGGTGGTAAAGATGCTTCAGGTGCACCGAAGCTGATGGCCAAAGGGTCGCCTGCAAATGACGCCCAGATGCATACGTGGGGGCTCTATAAAAAGGGTGCTGATGCCACCGAGATTGCAGCACAGTTGGGTACGGTAGAGAAGAGTGTCTATAACCACTACATTGCACTGGTGCGGGCCGGTTATCATATTGATGTTCCGGCTGTTATTGGAGAAGAGTTTGATGAGGTGATGGCCGAACTGGATGATGCCGACCCATATGCATCGCTGACAGAGGTTAAGCGGGATTTATCGGTTGATCTGACCAACGAATTTTTCCGCTTGATTCTGGCCTGGCGGGAGGCGATCGGAGTTGCTTAAGGGGAGTGTAATCGGTGCATCAGCACCCTAGATAACGCCGTGATTTACGGCAAGGCGTAGCCCTGCTACGGCTATGGCAAGCAGCATCAGCAGCGCACTGCCGGCCATCAGGGATTGAGCGATTTTCAGATATTTTTCATTGCCCTGGTGGGTGACGAAAGAGCGTTCCCTTTCGAGGTTGCGTCGATCCTTAAGCTGAACATTCCGGATAATATTGCTGGCCCACTGCTGCCTGGATCCTGTGGCAATGCCCTCCACGGCCGCATGTATTGTATTGGCACACACCTGCGCGCTTACCACCTCCTCTGTGGCATCTCCCTGCAGACGACCGGATGTGAAAGCAGATATTGTTTTCACTTTAAGGCGCTCACCAAGCATGCCATGCAGCACATTGCGAATGGCTTCATGGTGCACTAGCGGATTGGGAAACCTGTAGCTCCCCTGTCGGGTCTCCTGAATCCAGGTTCTTCCACGCACAGACCCCAGTATCTCACCTGAATAGCCCAGTGTTGAGAGAGCAATAATCTGTGCGTTGGTAATGATCAGATGATCGATATGGATGATATCACCCTTTTTATCTGCCAGTAGCAGATGGTTCAGAACGATAGCGCCTTTCTCTTTAAGCAGGTTAAGACCCCGCTCAACACGCGTATTGCCGATCATTGCGACCAGCCAGGGCATGGCAAAATAGGTTGAAATGACCAATAGGAAAATGGAGAGACTTCCCAGAATGACGGGTGTTACAGAGGGGATCATTTCAATGGCGTCCATACGTTCTCCATGCCCAATCCATGGGCTGATAAATAAGTAACGGGAAGAGTAGCGGTTAAAAGCCCTGCTTCAAGTGATCGGCATCACTGGAACATGAATTTAGTTGAGAATGGCCTGAATAGCAGCTGTCAGGGCAGGTGCCACAGTCTCTGTGCGCATAACACGGGGGCCGAAGATGAGAGGAGAGAATCCAAGGCTGGAGAGCCTCTCCAGGTCACGCCTGCTCCAACCACCCTCAGGACCAATAGCCAGCGTAATATCGGAGGCAGCTGAGATGCTTTTCTTTACCTCCTTCCACGCTTCTGCTGCTTCCGGATGCAGTGTGTAGGCATTGCCAACGGGCTGAAGGTTTTTGAGTGACGGGCACCATGTCAATGCAGGAATGGCGGTGCGTTCACTCTGTTCGGCGGCTTCAATGATGATTCTCTGCCATCGATCCAGACGACTCTGCAGCTTCTTCTCTGCCAGCTTGAATTGGGAACGCTCACTGTTGGCGATCTGAAAGCTTGCTACACCCAGCTCGGTACATTTCTGCAGTACGGCTTCGATTTTTTCACTTTTGTTGGCACACTGGATGATGTGGACCCGGATCGGCATCTCACGATTTGCATCAATAAACGCCTCGATAAGGCAGCTGGAACGGGATTTGGAGAGCTGCGAGATTGTGGCCCGGTACTCCCCGCCATGGCCGTTGAAAAGCGTTATTCCGTCACCACTTCCCAGACGCATAACATGGCGAAGGTAGTGGGCCTGGTCTGCAGGGATTAAGACTTCCCGGCCAGTTTGAAGGTCACTGTTAAGGAACAGTCGGCAGTGTGGCATGGGGGAATTCGGCCTGAAATGGTGTTGCTCTGCAAGGTTTCATATCGCCCGCTCTTGACCCCCGCAGTGCATGCCCCAAGATGCGCAGATGTTTTTTGGATCATTGGAAAAGCAGCAATGGACGCCTGTCCGTCAATGGCGGTCAGGTGATGCCGGAGTTTCAAGGGATGTCGCCGCAGTGTTGACCACGGTCGGGTCACTGACCCGCTTTCTGGAACGGCATTACGGCATGAGGCTAACGGTGCGCCTGCATGATCAGTTTGTTGATCGTGCCAGCCATGATGAGGCGGCACTTCTGGATTTCTCTGCCGGTTCACCATGTCTGAGAAGACGGGTATCGCTTCTGCACCGGGATTCGGTGATGTTCGATGCTGAGTCGGTTCTGCCACTGGAGGATCTTCCCGCAGACCTGATGAATGAGCTGCAGGAGGGGAAGCGTCCTCTGGGGAATCTGCTGCTCGATCGTGGGCTTTCACTCTCCCGCTCTGATCTGAGTGTGGTGCAGATGGCCGGCGAGGGTGTCCATGCCGGTCGCTGGGGGCGGCGCTCTGTTTTGCGCTCGCCATCCGGAACGCGGGCGCTGGTGGTCGAGGTGTTCCACCCTGAG
>JAJRVG010000224.1 GCA_021545595.1 Zetaproteobacteria bacterium
ATACTCTCCAATTCCGTCCACACGAACCAGCATGGTATGACCGCCGGAAACCAGCAGTGTCATAAATGGAAAACCGGGCAATCCATTCTCAGAAAGCCCCGATGCCAGCAGATGCCCCTCCATATGATGAATTGGAATCACGGGAATAGTGTTAACAGCTCCCAGTGCACGCGCATAGGAGGCCCCCACCAGCAAGGCCCCCATCAAACCGGGGCCGGCAGTAACAGCAATGGTATCAATATCCAGCCAACCACACTTCGCTTCTGCCATCACCTCTTCAACCATAACAGGGAGTGTGCTTAAATGTTCTCTGGATGCCACTTCCGGAACCACACCGCCAAAACGGGCGTGCGTCTCAATCTGGGACGCAATCTGCTCTGCAAGCAGGCGACCCTTTCCACTGGCCCTGTCTCCCTCAAAGATGGCTACCGCCGTCTCATCACAGGATGTCTCAATTCCTAATATACGTATAATTTTTTCCAACTTCATTCACTTCCAGAGCCACCGCCATCCGGTGCCTTAATTCTCAACATATCCCCGGCATTTTCCACTCGCGCACAATACCACTACCGGCAGGATAGTCCCAAAGATCGATGATATGTACAGTCAATCGTTAGTGTGACTAACGACACAGATTGCTGTTCTGTTTTCAAACAGTTTTGCGCTAACTTTCAGTTAGGAGATATCTATGCACTCATTAAAATATTATCTGGCCGTCCTGTTTATCTGTTTTGAAGCCTTCTCAGCCCATGCCGACGAAGCCGTTTCCATTAAGCTGGGTTATGCCAGCCTCACTGCAACCGGTAGTGTCTCCGCAACGGTGCCGGGTATTCCGGGTGACACGCTTTCCAGTAGCATGCTGGGACTTGAACGCAGCCAGAACACCACCGGAGAAGTGGCTCTTCAGCTTGGTGACGGGCGTCTTACTGCCTCCTACCTGCCTTTGAAGTTTTCCGGTTTATCAACACTGGCCGCTCCCATCAACTTTAATGGACAGGTCTTTTCGGGAACTCTCTCCAGTCAACTTAAAGCCGACCTGTTTGATGTCGGCTACACCTATTATCTGGTCAATATGGATGATCTTCCCTCCCGATTACAGCTTGGCATTGAAGCTTCCGTCAAATACTTCCGTACCAATACAACGCTTCGCAGTGCCGGGGTAAGTGAGACTGTGTCTGCAGATGTCCCTGTTCCTACCATTGGTGCCCGTGGGCGGGTTGCTTTAGCTGATTTTATCGGCCTCTCCGGCCGTGTTGGCTATGTTGGCTATGCTAATAACCGACTCCTTGATGTTGATGCCCAGATTGAATTTTCACCCATACCAACTCTTGGTATCTATGGTGGTTATCGTTATCTGGATACCAGAATCGACTCATCCGGTGTTTTCATAGATATGAAATTTGCAGGGCCTTACGCTGGTATATTCTTCAGGTTTTAACCGATGCTTAACGCTTTTAGCGGCTCTGGTCGGGCCGCTAAAAGCAGGCCTAAGCTCTGTGGCTCCACAACTAAAGGCCACTGCAGACCATTTTGTCTGACACAGCGGATTATTGCAGACAATGAACACCCCCAATAAAATTTAAAGGCTTCAACCTTTATAATCCTTGTAATTTCAATAGGTTCTGCTATTCTGCTCGTGTAAAAGATTCTTTTTTGCGCCTAACTTGCGCTTGGAGGCTTCAATGTCGCGCATATTTATTCTCTGCTTTGCTATGCTTATCGGCAGCCCTGTAGCATTTGCTGTGACACTGGAACCCACAACGCCTGCCGCCGATAAAGTAGCTCCTGATGAGGCTGTTCCTGATGCCATGCAACACCTTCTTAAGGCTCCCGAAATCGACTTTGCCAACCTGCGTGACCCCTTTGCTTCTTACCTTTCTCTGGTTGCACAACGTGGACAGGCCATATTAAATGAGCGGCGTTTACGCTTTGAAAAACGTGAACGTGAACTGCTGGAAAATTTCGATCTGAGCACCTTGAAACTGGTCGGAATCTATAGCATGGGTGAAGACCAGGTTGCCATGGTGGAAGATGCATCCGGCACAGGGCATACCGTTCGCCGCGGCAATTATATGGGCAAGAATAATGGTCGAATTGAAAAAATTGAGGTTGATACTATCTACCTTGTAGAACAGATCATCAATCCTGCGGGTGATGTGGTTGACAATCAGGTTACACTGACCATGAAAGAGGTTAACAGATAGTTTTTCAGACCGTTTAAAGTAGTGGACAAGTCCACAGTTATCCGGCTGTTTGAGCATCTTCAAAACGCCACTCCGGAGCCGGAAACCGAACTCGATTACACAACCCCATTTGAACTGCTCGTTGCCGTCATGCTCTCGGCACAATCAACCGACATCGGCGTAAACAGGGCAACAGCCAGGCTTTTTCCAATTGCCAATACACCTCAGGCTATTCTTGACCTTGGTGAAGACCGGTTAAAATCCTATATCTCCACACTCGGGCTCTACAACAGTAAAGCAAGGCATCTGCTTGCAACATCTCAAATGCTAATAGAGGGGCACGATGGTGAAGTTCCCAACAGACGAAAAGCGTTGGAGGCTCTGCCCGGTGTTGGCCGAAAGACAGCAAACGTCCTGCTCAATATCCTCTTTGATGAGCCGACCATTGCAGTGGATACACATATCTTCCGCGTCGGGAATAGAACCGGCCTTGCCCCCGGGAAAACACCTTTGCAAGTGGAACAG
>JAJRVG010000023.1 GCA_021545595.1 Zetaproteobacteria bacterium
AATTGAATGTTGAGCAGCCCTTTCACATTCAAAGCCAGACCCAGAGCTTCGGTCTGGCGGCGAACCTCGGCAATAGTGGCATTAGAAATCGAGTGTGGTGGCAGGCAGCAGGCTGAGTCGCCTGAATGCACCCCCGCCTCCTCAATATGCTCCATAATGCCACCAATCACCACACGCGTACCATCAGCCAGTGCATCCACATCCAGCTCAATAGCCTGATTGAGAAAACGATCCAGTAGCACTGGATGGTCAGGGGATGCCTGTACGGCTTCTTTCATATAACGCAACAGCCCCTTCTCATTGTGAACAATCTGCATTGCCCGGCCACCCAGAACATAGGATGGACGCACCACAACCGGGTAACCGATCCTGTTGGCAACACTGACTGCCTCTTCAGTGGAGCGGGCTGTACCATTTTCAGGCTGGAGAAGTTTAAGATCATGAAGCAACTGCTGGAAGCGCTCACGGTCTTCAGCCAGATCAATCATATCCGGGCTGGTGCCGATAATTGGAACGCCGGCGGCTTGCAGTGACTCTGCCAGCTTCAATGGTGTCTGGCCGCCGAACTGAACGATTACGCCGAAAGGTTTCTCAACAGCGACAATTGCCATCACATCTTCAAAGGTAAGCGGCTCAAAATAGAGACGGTCAGAGGTGTCGTAATCGGTTGATACTGTTTCAGGATTGCAGTTGACCATGATGGTCTCAAAGCCATCCTCTGAGAGTGCAAAAGCAGCATGAACACAGCAGTAGTCAAACTCGATGCCCTGCCCGATCCGGTTCGGACCTCCACCAAGCACCATGATCTTCTTTTTCTCTGTCGGGCGGGCCTCGCACTCATCCTCGTAGGTAGAGTAGAGGTACGGGGTATTGGCCTCAAACTCAGCCGCACAGGTATCCACACGTTTGAATACCGGCACAACACCGGCACTCATACGTGCCTGGCACACCTCGGTTTCACTACAGCAGAGAAGCCCGGCCAGCCGGAGGTCGGAGAGACCCTCGCGCTTGGCTTCCCGCCACTCATCTCTGCTGAGTGAAGCGACATCACGACCGTCCAGCCTGACTTCCAGATTGATGATGGCTGAAATCTCACGCACAAACCACGGGTCAATACGGGTCACATCAACCACACGTGCTTCACTCCATCCCCCTTCAGAACCAGGCCGCAACGCTTCTCCAATCCACCAGAGCCGTTCGCTCCCCGGCACTGCCAGCTTCTCCTGCAGGAAAATTTCGGCATCAACATCTTCCGGCAGGGACTTATCAAAACCACAGGAACCGGTTTCAAGGCCCCGTATCGCCTTACCCAGTGATTCGGTAAAACTGCGCCCGATCGCCATCACCTCACCCACTGATTTCATCTGGGTGGTCAAACGCGCATCGGCTCCCTCGAACTTCTCAAAAGCGAATCGCGGCAACTTGGTCACCACATAGTCAATTGTTGGTTCAAATGCTGCGTAGGTCTCGCCGGTAATATCATTGCGAATTTCATCGAGTGTATAACCAACCGCCAGTTTGGCTGCAATCTTGGCAATCGGGAAACCTGTCGCCTTGGATGCCAGCGCGGATGAGCGTGAAACACGCGGATTCATCTCAATCATAATCAAACGGCCATCTTCGGGATTCACGGCAAACTGAACGTTGGAACCACCGGTTTCAACGCCGATCTCACGCAGACAGGCAATCGAGGCATCACGCATGCGCTGGTACTCTTTGTCAGTCAGCGTCTGGGCCGGAGCAACCGTGATCGAGTCACCGGTGTGAACACCCATCGCATCGAGATTTTCAATAGAGCAGATGATCACGCAGTTATCATTGCAGTCGCGCATCACCTCCATCTCGTACTCTTTCCATCCGATAATGGACTCTTCCACAAGAATCTCATCAGTCGGGCTCGCATCCAGACCTGACTGTGCGATCAGCTCAAACTCTCCGGGATTGTAGGCAATGCCGCCACCGGATCCACCCAGTGTGAATGATGGCCGGATAATAATCGGATAACCGATCTCATCTGCCAGGGCTCGTGCCTCCTGCATTGAGTGCGCAAAGCCACCGCGTGCCATCTCCAGATTTATTCTATCCATGGCCTCTTTGAAACGCTCACGATCTTCAGCCTTATCAATGGCATCGGGCTGTGCACCGATAAGCTGCACACTGAACTTCTCAAGAATGCCGTGTTTGTTCAGTGAAAGGGCGGTATTGAGTGCAGTCTGGCCACCCATGGTTGGCAGGATCGCATCCGGACGCTCTTTTTCGATGATTTTGGCAACCACTTCCCATGTTACCGGCTCGATATAGGTCGCATCGGCAAATTCGGGATCGGTCATGATGGTCGCAGGGTTGGAGTTGACCAGAATAACCCGGAACCCCTCCTCCTTCAGAGCTTTACATGCCTGTACACCGGAGTAGTCAAACTCACAAGCCTGGCCAATCACAATCGGCCCGGCACCCAGAATCATAATGGATTTAATATCTGTACGGCGTGGCATGAAAAAATATTGCTCCTTGATAAAAAAGAACTCTGTCGAGCGGTGTTGGCCTGCATCAGACTTACAAAAAACGGGAAAGCTGACAGCCTCCCCACCGAAGCCGGATCATAGCCGAGTTACAGGCTCCATTAAAGCTTCTTGCATTGAATGTTTACAGATTCAAATTTACAAAGGGCAGGAGAGCAGCTTTACCCATACATTTACTCTTCGGAAAAGGCTTTCAGTACACCGGTATGCCGGATCTCTCCATCCCATGTGTTCACCCCTCTTTTCAGTGCAGCACTCTTCTCTACTGCCCCCTCCAGCCCCTCATCAGCCAATAGTTTCAGGTAGGGAAGCGATGCCGCAACCAGTGCCTGTGTACTGCTTCTCGGCACGGAAGCCGGCAGGTTTGGCAGGCAGCTATGAATAACTCCATCTGTTACGTAGACAGGCTCATCATAGGAGGTCACCCGGCTGGTCTCACTAATACCTCCCTGGTCAATGGCAACATCCATCAGAACAGCCCCATTCTGCATTGACTCAACCATCTCTCCGGTTATCAGCTGCGGAGCATGCTCACCCGGAATCAGTGCCGCTCCAATCACCACATCCGCTTCAGAGAGGATCGGGCCCAGATCTGATTCTGAATAGAGGATGGCCTGGAGTCCTCCTTCAAACTGCCTGTTCAGATGGGCAACACACGCCTCACTGTGATCCAGCACCCTCACATCGGCATCCAGCCCTGTTGCCACATACGCGGCATGGCGTCCGACATTGCCTCCGCCGAGGATCACCACCCTGCACGCATCCACACCTTTGATACCACCCATCAATATCCCTTTATGCCGGACACCTTCGAACAGATGACCATGAAACGACCCGAATTGAAGGAAGCGTGCAGCCATCAACATGGCAACCCGGCCGGCCACCTTGCTCATCGGTGCAAGAATTGGAAGCCCGCCATGGTCAAGTTGAACAGTATCATAACCAATGGAGCGGACTCCGGCATCAAGCAGTTTCCGGGTCAGTTCAGGAAATGCGGCCAGATGAAGAAATGTAAACAGCCCGGATACGGTATTCAGAAAGTGATACTCTTCGGCAAGGGGTTCTTTCACTTTGACAACCAGATCACAACTCCACGCATCTTCCCTCTTTTCAGTGACTATTGCGCCGGCATGGCAGTAGAGGGCATCAGAAAAGCCACTGTCAATACCTGCACCTGCCTGG
>JAJRVG010000225.1 GCA_021545595.1 Zetaproteobacteria bacterium
AGACATATCGATGCGGGATGGGCGTTTTCGGAAAGCTGCGCGCCAGAATGGCACCGCTCAGGCCGTGGGTGAACGGGTCCATTGCTGAATCTGTTTAAGTTGTCTTCTGCTCAGAGGCAGGATGCTGATCGGCCAGTACTATATTAATAACCTCAGGCCAGTTGTGACCGGGAGTAATCACACCACCCACAACCGCATGCGTAGCTCCGGTGACGGCGGGAACGGTATTGTTCTCCCCCGCCAGTGTATTTCTTGCCAGCAGCGCAAAACAGACAGCCTCCATTGCTTCGGGAGGAATATTGATATCATGGGTGGTGCTCACGTTGGCCGGAGCCAGCAGTTCGGCAAGTCGTTTGGTCAGGTGGCCGTTGAGAGCGCCGCCGCCACAAAGATACCAGCTGACAGGGGCTTCAGGAAGGAAGCGACAGCTCTCAGCAATGGTCAGGGCTGTGAACTCTGTTGCGGTTGCCATGCGATCAGCATCCGTGATCTCCGGCCATCTCAGGATTCTGTCCACCATCTCACTGCCAAACGTTTCACGGCCAGTAGATTTTGGTGGTCTGCGCCCAAGATAGGGGTGGCTAAGCAGCTCCGTCAGAAGCGCTTCATTCGGCTTGCCGGTGGCGGCAAGTTCTCCATTCTCATCGTATGCATTGCGTCCATCACTCAGAGAGAGCATGACGGCATCCATAAGCATGTTGCCGGGGCCGCTGTCAAAGCCGAGCAGACTCCTGTTATATATATAGGTGATATTGGCGATACCGCCAATGTTAAGGATCACAACCGGCCTGTCAGAGTCTCCATAGAGTTCACGGTGCACAAAAGGTACCAGAGGAGCGCCCTCACCACCGGCAGCAATATCCCGGCGACGAAAATCCGAGACCGTGGTGATGCCGGTCATCTCAGCAATGGTTGCTGCGCAGCCGATCTGCAGGGAGAAGGGGTGAGAGCCATCTATACCTTTTGGCCGGTGGCGAATGGTCTGCCCGTGTGAGCCGATGGCAATGATGCTGTCTGCTGAAATCCCGGAGGCTTTAATGCACCGGCTGGCAGCGTCTGCAAAAGCCTTTCCCAGGGCGCGATCCAGTGCGCCTAAGGCATCAATTTCATCAATGCCGGGTTCAGCAAGCCGAAGAATGGGTTCGTGAAGCTTCTGCGGCATCGGGGATTCACAGAAATAAATCAGCTTTGGCTTCTCCTCCGAGCAGTCGACAATGGCGACATCAACAGCGTCTGCAGAGGTGCCGGACATGATGCCCATGAAGTAGATTGCTTGCTGCATTGGCACAGCATAGCTGCTCATGAGTGGAACGTCATACCCTGTAGATCACCTGATATAAATCTCCGTGCTGGCATCAACGGGTTCACTGCGTACCATTCAGGGGCTGTTTGATTGGGTAGCAACAGAGTCCATGCATGGACTTTTTGCTTCACGGAGAGCGAAAAGTGTCATTTTACTCTCCTTACAAATCAGCAAAGCATTGATTTGCGTGCCGTTCATGGCACGTTAAGTGTGAATTGAGGGTATTATGAATATTCAGGAACAGATGGAACTGCTATCCCGGGGTGCGGTAGAAATTTTGCCGAAGGGCGGGCTTGAGGTAAAGCTTAAACAAGCTCAAAAAGAGGGGCGGCCTCTACGTGTAAAGGTTGGATTTGATCCAACCGCACCGGATCTGCATCTGGGTCATACGGTTGTTATTGAGAAACTGCGCCAGTTCCAGCACTTCGGGCATCAGGTAATATTTCTGATCGGTGACTTTACCGGCACCATTGGTGACCCGACTGGCAAGAATGAAACCCGTCCACCACTAACCCATGATGAAGTGCTGCTCAATGCCGAAACCTATAAGGAGCAGGTATTCAAGATTCTTGACCCCAAACAGACAGAGGTGTGCTTCAATTCCGAGTGGCTGGGGAAACTTACTGCCGCAGATATGGTTCGTATTGCCGGCAAGGCGACTGTAGCTCGCATGCTGGAGCGCGATGACTTTGAAAAGCGTTACAAGGGCGGACAGTCCATCGCCATTCATGAGTTTCTCTACCCCTTGATGCAGGGCTACGATTCGGTGGCACTTGATGCGGATGTTGAACTGGGGGGTACAGACCAGAAGTTTAATCTGTTGATGGGGCGTCAACTGCAGGAAGCTTATGGCAAGCCGCCGCAGGTGGTTCTCACCATGCCACTTCTGGAAGGTCTCGATGGTATCAACAAGATGTCCAAGTCACTGGATAACTATGTCGGCGTGGCGGAGCCTGCCAAAGAGCAGTTCGGCAAGCTGATGAGTGTTTCAGATGAGTTGATGCTGAAATATTATGAACTGCTCACCGATGTGAAGCTGGATGAGATCAAATCGATGCATCCGATGGAAGCCAAGAAGCAGATGGCCGCCATGATCGTGGATCGCTTCCATGGTGAGGGTGCAGGCCTGATAGCACGGGAAGGTTTTGAGAGTCAGTTTGCCAGGAACGAGGTTCCGGATGATGTGCCTGAGGCAACGCTGCTGGCAGAGAATGGATCACTGTGGATTGTCAGGGCGCTGGCGGCATCCGGCCTGACCATATCCAATGGTGAGGCGATACGTATGATTAAGCAGAATGCACTATCCATAGACGGTGAAAAAATCAGTGACAAAGATCATCAGCTTAAGCCTGGCGGCCCCTACCTGATCAAGCTTGGGAAGCGCAAGTTTCTCAAGCTTTCTATTGAGGGTTAAAAACTCAAGGGTCTGTGACTGGATTGTGCACTAACAGGCCCTCAATTATAAAGGTGTTGACGCACCAGAAACCGGCGATAATGTTCGCCGCCCTTCGTAAGACAAAGTGGCTCCGGGTTGAACACGGTTTGGAGCTGCAAATGTAAGCGAAAACTGGAAGGTTGACACCTTCGATGGCGGGCTTATAGTTCGCCGCCCGCTGCCGGATTGAGTCCTGCTGGGCGCAAGCAAAATGGCCGCGGATTTGTTCTTTACAATTAGTAGTTTTTATTTGAACTGTGGACGCATTGAGTCTCTTCCATCTTTGATCGGATCGGCTCTGATTGCGTAAACAGTTCAGCAATGAACGCAAACGTTTATACAATTGAGTTGATCTATGTGATCAAGTTCGGATCATTCTCAAAAGTAAAAAACTTTCTTTCGAGAGTTTGATCCTGGCTCAGAACGAACCCTGGCGGCTCGCTTAACAC
>JAJRVG010000226.1 GCA_021545595.1 Zetaproteobacteria bacterium
ATTGCCCCGGAAATTCTGGAAAGGCTGCTCGGCCATGGCAGCTAGGCAGAAACTGATCACCTGCATTGTTCCCGAGGCCAATGCCGTAAAGGGAGCGGCAGCGCTGCGTGAAAAATATGATCTGCAGACCATCAACCAGCACTTTGCACGTGGCATTGGTAAAAGCTCCCCCCTGATCAAGCGCGGTATCGGCGAAAAGACCGAAAAGGTTGTTTTAAGTGTTGTGGTTGAAACAAAGGTCGCTGATGAGGTGTTTAAGTTTCTCTTCAGTGAAGCAGATATTGATCGGCCACAAGGTGGTATGATTTTTATGAATGCAATCCGGGTAGCCGAATTTTAGCTTCCCCTCTCTCCTCATTTGGCCTGAATAACGACTACGTTCAACTTAATCAGACACAGTCATGTCTGGTTGTATCAGTGATCTGTTCCCAGACTGAATATAGCTGTGCCGGTCTATCGATACCTTTCAGGGTAACCTGGGGAAGTTTGCTATGCTTCGGCTTCTGTTTCATATTTTTGAATGTCTCTTCTGAAATAATAGTCTGCTTTGGCTCAGCCATACTGGTAAGGCGAGCAGCAATATTTACTGTATCGCCGATACAGGTGTATTGCATCGCCTGACTTGATCCGATCACCCCAACCACCGCGTCTCCGGTATTGATACCTACACCGATTTCAATCGGTTTTTCCCCTCTGGATTTCCGCTCCCTGTTAAACAGATCAAGCGCACCATGCATATGGAACGCACACTTGACCGCCCGGTCAGCCGGACACTCCACATCGGTCAGAGCATCGAAAAGAACCATCACTTCATCACCAATGAACTTGTCCACTGTGCCGCCATATTGGAACACAATGCTGACAACCAGCTCGAAATACTCATTAAGCATCTCCACCACATCGGTGGCCGAAGCATAGTGTGCCATATTGGTAAATCCGCGAATATCAGCAAAGAGGATCGTAATCTCTTTAAGCTTGCCCCCCTTCTTCTCCAGCTTGAGCTCACCACTGCTAATTTTCTGCATGACACTGGGTGGAAGCAGGCGTTCAAGTTGCACCTTCTCTTTGGCTTCCTGCTCAATGGACTGCAGCAGTTTAGTGTTGGCAATAATTGTCGCCACGTGGGCTACAAGGCTTGTTATCAGCTGAAGATCTTTACGCGAAAAAACCATGGCTGATTTCTGGCTATCCAGATGGATAACACCGAAAAAATGGTTGTTGTAAATGATCGGTGCACAGAGGACAGAGTGCAGCCCCTGCACCAGAATAGAGGCAGACTGCGAAAACCGTTCATCGGCAGCCACATCCGCTACGAACAGTGCCGAGTGAGTTCTGTGCACCTCTTCCAGAATCGATTCGGAGATCGACATATGTTTCGGAACCCCCGGTAACACCTTGACAGCCATTGGAGCAAGTTTGTCCGTTTCAGAATCGAGCAGGAGAATGGCACATCGGTCAGCTGGAAAAATCTCAAGTAGTTTGCCTGTAATATTTTCCAGAGTCCCAGCCAGATCATGTTGCAGTCCGACGTGCTGTAGCAGTTCATTACCCAGCCGAAGCTTCTCATAATCCTCACGCCAGTTCATATCATCACTGATCAGATTGGCAGGGGTGAAAACACTCTCCACACCAACCTTCATACGATCCTGGATGGCACGTTCAGATATCGGGTTGCTGGCAATGCGAACCAGGCCAGCCGGTGTTGTATCTGTAAGGTCTTCGATGAAGGTCAGTGTTGTCTTGCCAACCCGCACTGTATCACCGTTGGCCAGAGGCCTTTCAGTAATGCGTAGATCTTTTATATATGAGCCGTTGCTACTCTCCATATCTTTAAAGAGATAGCCTCCATCGGTATAGATAATTTCAGCGTGATATCTGGAGATGTTGACATCCTGCAGACAGACATCGTTCTCCAGCACCCGGCCAATTCTTGTACGATGGCCGAGTTCAATCTCCCAATCCTCTTCCCTGTTATGAATCACCAGCTGCGGCATTTTTTACTCAACCGCAGACAGGGGATATCTCACCATACTCATCATTTGCTTCTCCCTGTTCACTGTTTGAAAAGGCTGATTATCTATCTATCACTGCTGTAAGGAAATCCCGCGAAAAGGGGAATGGTCATCTTCCGCCTATCCAAAAGCATCTGAAAGAGGGTGTTTGCAGTCAGGTTTATGCCCAGTCAGAAGAGAATGTTACCGCCTCACACATCGCCGAAGTGACTTTGGAGAGCTGCTGCGCAGTGATTACGTACGGCGGCATGGTATAAATCAGCTTGCCAAAGGGTCGTAGCCAGACTCCCTGCTTAATCAATCGAGACTGGACCACTGCAACATCCACCGGCTCTTTCATCTCAACCACACCGATTGCACCTTTAACGCGGATATCTGCCACCCCTGCCATCTCGCGACATGGAGTCAGCTCTCTTTCCAGCTGCTGTTCAATGCTTCGAACACGCTGCTGCCAGGGAGAGTTTAATAACAAATCAATACTGGCTATCGCCACCGAACAGGCCAGTGGATTGGCCATGAATGTCGGCCCGTGCATGAGCACACCGGAGTGTTTGTTATCCTCAAAATC
>JAJRVG010000227.1 GCA_021545595.1 Zetaproteobacteria bacterium
CCGGTTTGCCGCCATGAGCCTTGAACATGCCCGCCTCTCTCATATGCAGATTCAGGATGCCCGCCTTGATTCACTCTCCCGCATGAGCAGCCAGCTCCACTCCCATGATCTGAAAAACCGGCTGCATGACCTCTCGTTTCTTGCCCACCATATTGGTTCCGGGAAGCTGGATGCAGAGGATACATCCCGTCTGGTTGCCGCTATTCGCAAGGTGGTAGGTCGAATGCAGACACTGATGCAGCGCATGGCTGACCCGCAGGCGCCAATACACCCGACGCTGGTGCCCTGCGATGTTTCAGCCCTGTTAAAAAAGAGTATTGCAGATCGCCTCTGGCCAGAAGGGATTCACGTTCATGAAATACTCCCCGATCTGCCTGCTGCGGCAGCGGACAATGCCATGCTACAGGGCGTGTTTGAAAATCTTTTTGATAATGGTGTACAGGCGATGCAGAAACAGGGTGATATATTTGTCGAAACATTGCTGGCTGATCATATGATTGAAATAAGAGTTCGTGATACAGGCCAGGGAATCCCCAGGGCTTTTCTGAAACAGCGGCTATTCCGGCTTTTTGCCACAGGCAAGGAGAGTGGCTTGGGCATCGGGCTCTATCTGAGCAAACGTATTATCGAAGCGCATGGTGGAACCATTACCGCCAAAAGTGAGGGGAAGGGGAAAGGTTCCACCTTCTTCGTACGGCTGCCATTGTGGCAGAGTCAGCAGAAATAGAGATATGGGAGAGTGTAGATGAAGATCCAGCGTACCGTGCTTGTTGTTGATGATAATGAAATCAATCGTCTCAACCTGAAACTTCTGCTGAAAGATCAATATCAGGTTCTTGAGGCAGGCGACCTTGAAAAGGCCGATGCCGCACTCTCAGCCAATCGTGTTGATCTGGTTGTACTTGACCTGGCACTGCCGCCTGAGCCGGATAATCCTGAAATCGGCATGGCCTATCTGCTCAAATTGAAAAAAGAGAGCCCCGATACGCCGGTTGTTGTTATTACCGGCCATGATGAACATGCGCTTGCTGTGCGTGCCCGTAAAGATGGCGCGCTTGATTTCTTTGGCAAACCGTTCGATCCCGATGAGGTGCAGGACACCATCGACCGGGCCATGGAATCACGCTGGCAACAGCTACGCGAGCAGGAGCTTAAACGTGCACTCGATAGTCGCATGGGGTCTGAACTTCTCGGAGAGTCGGCCGCCATGAATGAGCTGAAAGAGCTTATTGCCCAGGTTGCCCCAACACCATCTACCGTGCTGATTAAGGGTGAAACCGGGACAGGGAAAGAGCTGATAGCCCGGCGCCTGCATGCAGAGAGCCCGCGTGCCAATGAGCCGTTCATTGCCATCAACTGTGCCGCCATGAGTGCCGAGCATCTGGAATCTGAACTTTTTGGCCATGAGAAGGGTGCCTTTGCCGGAGCAACCAAACGAAAACTGGGATGGTTTGAACGTGCCAGTGGCGGAACCCTGTTGCTGGATGAGATTGCAGGCATGCCGCTCTCTGTTCAGGCAAAACTGCTACGCGTGCTGGAGAGCGGCGAATTCTCCCGCCTGGGTGGTGAGTCGGTGATCTGCTCTGATGTTCGTCTGCTCTGCTCTACCAAGGCCGACCTGGAACAACTGGTCTCCACCGGTGAATTCCGTGACGATCTCTACTACCGTATCCATGTGGTAGAGGTTACCGCCTCTCCTCTGCGGGAACACATGGAAGATCTGGAGCTGCTGGCAGCCCGGATTCTGGTTCAGAAGGGATTGGCATGCGGCAAGCAGATTGAAGGCTTCTCGGATCAGGTGATCGAGCAGATGCAACGCTATAGCTGGCCGGGTAACGTGCGGGAGCTGGAGAACGTTATTGAGCGTGCTGTTGTGCTCTCACTTGGTAATACCATCGAAATCCTGCCATCGCTTGCCGGCCCCCATGTTGCACATGAGTCCGGAGACCTTCTACAACAGTGGTTTCAGCAACTTCCGGATTCCGGTATTAAGGGTGAAAATGCCGTGGCTGATTTTGAAAAACAGCTGCTACTGATAGCCCTTGATAGAAATGGAAATATCAAAGCCAGAGCCGGGCGGTGGCTTGGTTTTGGTGACCGGGCAAAAGATAAGATGCGCTATCTGTGTGATAAATATGGTGTCGACAGTCAGGAAGATTCATGATCAGGACTCTGGCATGCCTGCTACTGCTAACACTATCCATACCCGCGCAGGCGGAGGAGAAGGAGTATCTCTATTATCGGGATGTAACCATTCCGGCATTCCAGAACATGCGTGAGTTTTTTAACCTCCCCAACCGGAAGGGCCACTATCAGGTCACGCTTGTCTCTGACTCCTTTGGCCCCCTGACCTTCCGGATTATTCGGGCAGAGGAAGATGTTGAGAAGGAGATCGGACGCCACCGCAGTTACAGCATCGGTGATCATGAGTTCCATTTCCCCTTTGCCAACCCGGAAGGAAAATATGACCTGATTGTGGAGATGGCCAACTCCAACCCTGCAGGCTCCGCAAAAGTCTCCGTGATCGTTGTAGAGGAGCATCCATAATTTAGCCCTGAAGGCTTGAAAAGCCACCATCGAACCCCCACATAGATTATAATGGAGATAGCATCCAAATAAATTGAGGTGGCTCAATGGACCTGAACAAAACAACACAGAAACTGACTGAAGCTTTGCAATCGGCTCAGGCGCTTGCCGTACGCCTCTCCCATCAGGAGGTAGATGGCGAGCACCTGCTTGCCGAACTGCTTGCCCAGGATGGAGGTCTTGCTCCTCGTCTTGTTGAACGTGCCGGTGCATCCGTTGATGCTCTGGCTGCCGACATTCAACAGGCCCTGTCAAAACTGCCAACCATCAGTGGAGGTTCCAGTGAGGCGGGCAAGGTCTATATTACCCAGCGTCTTAATCAGCTCATCGTTAAAGCTGGTGATGAAGCCACCTCGATGAAAGATGAATATATCTCAGTCGAGCACCTGCTGCTGGCCCTGATCGGTGAGGGAGATACTACAGCCGCAGGTCGTGCACTCAAAAAGGCTGGTATAAGCCGGAAAAAGTTTCTTGAGGTGCTCGAGTCTGTGCGTGGGCACCAGCGTGTCACCAGTGATTCCCCGGAAAGTGCCTACGAGGCACTGGAGAAGTACGGTACCGATCTCGTTGAACTGGCCAGAGGCGGCAAGCTTGATCCTGTCATCGGACGTGACAGCGAGATTCGTAGTGTGATTCGGATTCTCTCCAGAAAAACAAAAAATAACCCTGTACTGATCGGTGAGCCCGGTGTGGGCAAAACTGCCATTGCCGAAGGCCTGGCACAGCGAATATTGAACGGCGATGTGCCGGAAGGGCTGAAGCAGCGCACCATCTTTTCACTGGATATGACATCACTGATGGCGGGTGCGAAATACCGGGGTGAGTTTGAAGAGCGTCTGAAAGCCGTGCTCAAGGAGATCAAGGAGTCTGATGGCCGAATCATTCTCTTCATCGACGAACTCCACACCATTGTTGGTGCGGGAAAAACTGAGGGCTCATCCGATGCCGGCAATATGCTTAAACCGATGCTGGCACGTGGTGAACTTCACTGTATCGGTGCAACCACACTGGATGAGTATCGCCAGCATATTGAGAAGGATGCTGCGCTGGAACGTCGTTTCCAGCCGATTGTAGTCGATGCGCCCAATGTAGAGGATACCATCTCTATCCTGCGCGGGCTTAAAGAGCGTTTTGAAGTGCATCATGGTGTGCACATTCAGGACGCAGCCATTGTTGCTGCGGCTACGCTCTCTGACCGTTATATCTCTGATCGTTTTCTTCCGGACAAGGCCATTGATCTGGTCGACGAAGCATGTGCATCAATCCGTACCGAAATCGACTCCATGCCGGCAGAACTGGATCAAATTACCCGTAAAACCATGCGCCTTGAGATCGAAGAGACTGCGCTGAACAAAGAGAAAGATGCAGCCAGCAGGGAGCGTCTTGATGTGCTGCGTCAGGAGCTGGCCGATCTGAAAAGCAGCCGGGATGCGATGCGTGCACAGTGGGATATGGAGAAGGCCTCCATCGGAAAAGTACAGGCCCTGCGCGAAAAAATAGAGCATACACGTCTTGAGATTGAGACAGCAGAACGTGCCTATGACCTGAACAAGGTCGCTGAACTCAGGCATGGAACACTGCCTGCTCTGGAGAAGGAACTGGCTGAGCTTGAGGTGAGCACATCAGAAAAAAATGAAACATCCCTGTTGCAGGAGGAGGTAACCGAAGAGGAGATCGCCCAGGTGGTCGCTCGCTGGACCGGAATCCCTGTCATGCGACTAATGGAGGGAGAGCGTGAAAAACTACTGCGTCTGGCAGATGTGCTGCATGAGCATGTAGTTGGCCAGGATGAAGCGGTAGACAGCGTTGCCAACGCCGTACTTCGTGCCCGTGCCGGCATCAAAGACCCAAAGCGCCCGATCGGCTCTTTTATCTTTCTGGGGCCTACCGGTGTAGGTAAAACTGAACTTGCCAAAACACTGGCCATCAATCTCTTTGACTCGGAAGAGAATATGGTACGCATCGATATGAGTGAATATATGGAAAGGCATGCCGTCTCACGCCTGCTCGGTGCACCTCCGGGCTATGTCGGTTTTGAAGAGGGCGGACAACTGACCGAAGCGGTTCGCCGCAGACCCTACTGCGTGCTGCTCTTTGACGAGATAGAAAAAGCACACCCGGATGTGTTCAATGTACTTCTGCAACTGCTCGATGACGGGCGTCTGACCGACAGCCATGGGCGCACAGTCAATTTTCAGAACACCATTATTATCATGACCAGCAATATCGGCAGTCCACATCTGCTTGATGGCATCAATGCCCAGGGTGAGATTACGGAGGCAGCAAGAAAACTGATCGCCGATGAACTTCGAGCCCAGTTCAGACCCGAATTCCTTAACCGGGTGGATGATACTGTTCTCTTCAAACCGCTCTCTCTGGACGAGATCGGTAAGATTGTAGAGCTCTTCCTTAAATCACTAAAAGGGCGGCTGGACGATCAGCAGATCGAGCTGCATATCAGTGATGCTGCCAAGACATTCCTGGCTCGGGAAGGTTATGATCCTGTCTTCGGCGCAAGGCCGTTGAAACGCTTTATCCAGCAGGAGGTGGAGACCCCGGTGGCCAAGTTGATCATTGCCGGAGAAGCATCTGCCGGAAGCACTCTTAACGTGGATACCGATGGAGATCTGTTGCGGATTTCAGCTGTTTAATCA
>JAJRVG010000228.1 GCA_021545595.1 Zetaproteobacteria bacterium
ACACAGAGCTGATCGGGTATGTAGTCCAGTTTGATCTCGGCAAAATCCGGCTGGCCCGTTTTAGGGCAGAGGCAGGTGAATTCCGGTGTATCAATGCGAATGTGATAATCACGTTCAGGGTTAGGATTGGGGAAAGTTTCCAGTGTCCGGTTTGAAGTGGTTGTGGCCGAGCCCGCTTTTGTCGACATGATTAAGCCTCGAAATTTGAAATGATATCGCTGTAGATGGATGTGAGTGCGTCCAGTTCATGGATGGCAACACGTTCACCCACCTGATGAATGGTGCTGTTGGTGAGCCCTAACTCGACAACAGGGACGCCTGCAACAGCCAGAAAACGGCCATCCGATGTGCCACCACCTGTATCCCGAACGGTTTCAATGCCCGAAACCCGCTTGATTGATGCACACACCTGATCAAGGAACGGCCCATCAGGGGTGGAAAATGCTTCAGCCTGATGCTGGATATCCAGAATGACGTTTGCACCATCACAGGCATCAAAAATGCATCTCTCTATCTCCTCAAAACTGATGCCTGGGTTATAACGTATATCAATACCGGCAAAGCATGTGCCGGGGATGACGTTGGTTGCCCCTGTACCGGCCTGTAGATTGGTGATCTGGCAACTGGTTGGTGGGAACCCTTCAGTAGGCACGCCCCAGTCGATTTGAGTGATTTTATCAAGTACAGGTGCAGCCATATGTACGGCATTGATGGCATCGTCCGGATAGGCCGAGTGACCCTGCTTGCCCTCAAACGCAATGCTCGCCTGTACAACACCACGGCGTCCACGACGAATCACATCACCCACCTGTCTGGAAGATGAGGGTTCGCCCACAATCACTGCATCCGGAAGGGTATGATCAGCCTGCATTTTTTCGACAATACGAATCGTGCCGTCAATAGAGTCACCCTCTTCATCAGAAGTGATCAGGAGCTGCAGCGTGGGAAGCGGAGAGAACTCGGCACACAGTGATGAAACCGCAGCAATCCAGCATGCTATGCCGCCCTTCATATCCTGGGCACCCCGGCCATGAAGCGTTTTACCATCAAGATCATCTTCAATCACCGCATCAAACGGAGGGTGTGGCCAATCTTCCAGGGGCCCCGTTGGTACAACATCGGTATGTCCTGCAAAAGCCAGTGTCCCTTTCAGCTCACCCGTGCGGGTGTAAATACTGTTGATGATGCCGCCTGCATCAACATTGGTGCGGACAAAACCCAGGGGTGCAAGAAGTGATTCGATATAGTTCTGACAGCCACCATCTTCAGGTGTAATGGATTCACGGCGAATCAGTTTGGCGGCAATTTGAGTTGCAGTGCTGTATGTGGCTGTTGTGTTTGAAGATTCAGGCATGACGGCAGCCTAATCAAAAGCCGGGTGAGGCGATACTATGGATTTCCTTAACCTCGGCACTCTCCCTGCCCAACCGGTAGGCCTCGGCCAGCGCCTGTTTAAGCTGAGGGTGTTGCTCAAGTTCTACAGGGTTCATATGCCGATTTACAATCTGCTGCAGTTGCCTATCCACTCTTTTCTCTTTCCATTCAGACTCAAAGCCCTCGACATCCAATTTACCATCGCGAACAAACCGGGATGCCATGCCTGTAGCATCTGAAAACTCCATATCCGACATCATCATTACATCATATTCATAGAATAGATATCGATATGGTTTTCATTGGCCAAATGGGTATAGAGGCAGGGAATGGATCCGCGTTCCATATGATCATCAAGATCAATAACAGATATGGGTCTGAAAGTTTCTCCTTTAAATGAAAAGGGTAGAGCGATGGTGATGCTATTTTTCATTGCGTCTTCCTATTCGATCCGGCTGAAGGCTTCGCAGCGGCGAGGCGACAGCAACTGTTCCGACCATGCCTGCTGATCTGCAAGTGCCTCAAGATCGGAGGCAAAAGAGTTGCCAATGTTGCGGAAGGTCTCCATAAAGGTGGTACGAAGGTTACCTTCACTGTCTGTGTCGCTACGCAGGAAGAGTTCACCTTTTACGCCCAGCTTTATTTCCACCTCCTTTAGCCACTGCCTCAGTACTGGCTCCATAGCTGCCGGCGCAAGATACCAGATGAACAGGGAGTCCGGAGTTCTCTTTTCAGGCATGGCATGCCTCAACGACCCGGACCGAATCACCTTCCGGATCGATCAGTGGTGTCCGGCTCTCTACGATTTTGATTGGAAGATGGGCGATACCAAACAGTTCACCATCAGCATTCATGGCAGCAGAAGTTACCATACCAATTTCAACAGTGGTTGAGACAGGGCAGGGGAGTGTTGTTGGAAGTGATTCAATCTGAATACG
Source organism: Zetaproteobacteria bacterium (assembly GCA_021545595.1). GTDB lineage: Bacteria > Pseudomonadota > Zetaproteobacteria > Mariprofundales > Mariprofundaceae > WSZY01. The sequence goes on from JAJRVG010000228.1 coordinate 2,313, forward strand.
ATAGAACCTTTTTTTGATACCGCCACGCCACTGCATACGGCTGGTCACCTCCTGACCGACATAACACCCTTTCTCGAAACTGACACCTTCGAACTCAATTAAACTGGCATTGAGTGGGAATATCTTTTCATTCCAGTCAATGCCATAGACCGGAATTCCCTTGATAATACGTGCTGCATGGATGGTTGATTCATCGACGATAGTTTCAGTTTGCGTAGTAAGTGACGCTATGTCACCTGTAACAATCCAGACACCACTGTCGGCAGCTTCAGCCATGCGTATGGTGAAAGTCTCACTGCCGACTACAGAATTTGTCGAGAGTCGCTCCTCTTCGGGGAGAGGAAGGTTGTGTCTGTTAAGAAGCTCATTACAGTCATTTCCCTGAACCGATATGAGCTTCAGGGAGTTAACAATACCGATTCTCAGCTCATGTCCGAGCGAAAACTGGCGAAGGCGGCCAACCACTGCCTCTGCACAGGCTTTTCGTGCAATGATGATGACTTCACCGTTATGGCCGCTGATTATGTACAGGTCGGAAACGACCTTTCCCTGTGGTGTCAGAATGGCGGTGTAGATACCACGATCCTCTGTCAGCCGTTTTATATCCTGCGTGATCTGCCCCTGCAGATAATCGAGCACATCTGCACCGGAAGCCTTGATGATGGCATATTCATCTCTTAAACAGGTGAGATATCCGCGTTGAAGGGCTGCGCTCTCTTCTTTTGACAGTTTAAACATTATCGCCCGAAGCATTGCGGTGAGATACAGAGAGTGCAAGTGGCGTGGCAATGCCAACAGTCTTTCAACATTGACAGAGGATGCGGGTAGCAGTGCATGAGTCTATGGCCTGAGAGTCCGGATTAGTAGCTCACACCAGCAGAGGGATTTAACACATCTGTTACATTGACCGCTTGAACCGGTCGCCGAAAGTGGTTATTCGAGATCAGGGGGTCATGCTCACCTGATACTTCTGCATCTCCAGAGGTACATACCACTTTTCACTGTTATAACCAATACCGGCAGGAGCCGGTTTGATACCATGGATACGTTTGTGTATGGCCGGAAGCGAGTAGGGGGCATAGAGGAATATCATTGGCACGTCGTTGTAGATCTCTTCCTGCACGATATCGTAATATTTTTTACGCTCCGCCCTGTCAAACGTGCGTGTAGCGGCCACGAGCGCCTTATCTACCTTCGGATTACTGTAGGTAAGAAAGTTGAACTGGCGTGCCCCGGTCTGTGAGGAGTGCCAGATATTGTATTGATCCGGGTCGGGACTCAGTGACCAACCGAGAAGTACTGCCTCGAAATCGCGTTTGTTGATAAAGTTTTCGATGAATGCCGACCACTCGACCAGTCGCACATTGATTTTAACACCGATTTTTTTCAGGCGGTGCTGGATGATGGTAGCCGTGTTGGCCCGCTGTTTATTACCATTATTGGTCAGGATGGTGAACTCAAAGGGCCTTCCATCTCTGTCAAGAATCCCGTCACCATTGCTGTCTCTCCAGCCTGCTTCTGCAAGCAGGGCTTTTGCCTTGTCTACATTGTATGGTCTGGGTTTCAGCTTCTCATTGACCCAGTAGGTGCCGGGCTTGTAGGGGGTGGCGATGCTCTCCCCAAGGCCGAGCAGTACACCGTCGACCAGCTCCTGACGATCAATGGCAAGAGCCAGCGCCTGGCGTACCCGCAGATCATCAAATGGCTTGCGGGTCAGGTTGAAGCCGAGATAGGTGTAGACAGAGTTGAGATAGTTATATTTTTTATAGTTGGCTTTGAGAGCAGGCTTGGTTTCAAACAGGCGGCTATATTGCATGGGGGTCAACCCCATTGAGTCCAGGTTTCCTGCAGAGAGTTCCAGAAACTGGGTGGCCGGGTCGGGAATGATCCGGGTCAGACGTTCACTGATCCAGACATCACCATCAAAGTAGTCGGGATTGGCGCGCAACAGAATCGACTGTTGTCCCTGCCAGTCAGCCAGCATGTAGGGGCCAATCGTAACCTTTGGCTTACGGGAGAGTGTTGTGTTCATGATGTCTTCATGTTCAAACACATGTTTTGGAAGGATTGCCAGCGAAGACCATGTGGGTAGTGCAGGAGAGTAGGGCTCTGAGTAAAATACCCTGAATGTCAGGGTATCAGGTGTCTCAAAGCGTTTTACCTTCATGTAGTCCGATTTGTAGGCACTCTGCGTGTGATCATCCTGAATCAGGGTAAGGGTGAAAGCACAGTCTGCCGAGGTGAGTGGCATGCCATCCGTCCATTTCAGGTGCTTTCTCAATCTGAAGGTGATGCTGAGCTGGTCGTCCGAGACCTTCCAGCTCTCTGCCAGTTGCCCGGTCAGATCAAGGTTGCGATCATATTTGAGCAGGGAGAGGTAGAGCTGGCCTGCAATAGCATGGCTGCTGGCATCACCGGAAATCATCGGGATCAGATTGGAGGCATCACCAATGGAGGCATCAACCAGTCTGTCACCATGGGCCGGGGTGGCAGAGAGAGGGGTGTCAGGCTGTTCAGCTACTGTGGCGTTTTGATCCTGTGAAGAGCATGCTGCTATCACTGTCGATAGCAGTAGTGCTGCTATCAGCTTGGACGGATACGGGCGAGAATCCACAATGTGTCTCCGGGACGAATCAGTGCAGTTTG
>JAJRVG010000229.1 GCA_021545595.1 Zetaproteobacteria bacterium
CGGTGACCGGGAGATCATGAGACTGGGTGGATTTGAAAAGTGCGATAGCACCTTTCACTTTTGCATCTTCCTGAATGCTTAGCGGACTCCTGGTCATGACGTTTGAGGCAATCATAATGCCCTCTTCCATCGGCGATCACCGTTTTCATCGCTATTATAGATGCTTCGCCAGCTTTAAGGGTATCTGATTGGTAACAAAAAAAGGCTCCGGGAACCCGGAGCCTTTTCCTCTTTTCTCTTCTTAAACGAGGTCTGATGCCGTGGGGAGGGAGGGGAGAGAGGCATCAGACAATGGTGATTGTAGGGGTGGTCAATTATTTTGGTATGAACTGTAAATTAAAATTCTTTAAGAATTCTTTAGAAAAATAGTCAGGTATTTCTTCCTCTTCCAGCCAGACGCAGGGTATATCGCTTGAGATCCAGTGCAACACCCAGAGCTGCCGGTACTGAAAACAGGGTAATAACCGTAGAAAAGAGCAGCCCCCACGAGAGTGCCAGCGCCATGGGCGCAACAAACGGATCCAGTCCACCCCAACCGTAAGCAGTGGGTAGCAGGCCGACAACCGTAGTGATGGCGGTCAAAAGAACAGCACGAAGCCTTCTTTTGCCACCGCTGATAATCGCTTCAAACCATGGAACTCCATCCTCCAGAAGACGTTGAATAAATACCGCCATAACCAGTGATGAATTTACAACCACACCAGTCAGTGCCACAAAGCCCATCAAAGACATGAATGAGATCGGCTGACTATGCAAAAACAGTCCTATGACAATACCGATCATACCAAAGGGAATGGCCAGCATGACAAGGAACGGGTAACTCAATCGGTTAAATTGAACGGCCAGAATAATAAAGATACCGAAGAGGGCAAAAATAAAGCTGAAGACAAGGCCGCGAACAGACTCTTCAGTTCGCTCCTGTTCACCGCCAAGGCGGTAGTGGATCTGTTTTTCATTATCACTCAGCCACTCTGCCTTGCGGCTTTCGACCAGTGCGTTTAATTCTGCTGAAGTGATTTCACTTGGTCGAACCTCTGCAGAGACATGAATGACCCGAATGCCCTTTTTGTGTCGCACGCTGGCCAGACCCGGTTTCTCTTTAAATGTTGCGATTTTTCCCAGGGGAACAAGTCCACCCATCTTGTTGGGAATCATCAGACTTTTGAGTATTTCGGGGTTTCTTTTTGCCGATTCAGGGTAACGCAGGGTAACATCGATCTCCTCTTTTTCCTGTTTCAACGTGGAGACAACGAGTCCATCAAATGCGGCACGAATATGTATGGCAATAGTTGCCATATCAACTTTTGCAAAGGAGGCGAGCGCCCTGTCGAGAATAATGTGTATTTCGGGATCGCCCTCTTCCAGGCCACTCTCGATTGAGTGTGCACCCGGAACGGTTTCCAGAAGGGCTACAAGTTTACGGGCTACCTGTTCACGCACTTCATCTTTGCCACCACTGATTTCAACCTGAAGTGCTCGCCCGCTTGGTGGGCCGGCCTTCATCATGACAAAGTTGATACCCAGTCCTGGAAAGAGTGCCGGGATTTTATCTTCCAGACTCTTCATAACCTCTCTGGCAGGAACTGTTCGTCCAACAAATGAGGTGAGTGATACACGCAGGTAACCGAAATGATCACCTACCTGCTTTAACTCTTCACGCTGGTCTGAACTATTCGTGCCAGCCATGGTGGTTGTTACCTCAAGCAGGGAGGGGTCAATACGTTTGCGAACCTCCTTATCAATGGCCAGAAGTTTGCTGCGCATCTCCTCAAGTGTGGTGCCGACAGGTGCATTAACCCTGAGATAAAACTGATCTTCAGCACCGGACGGGAAGAGTTGAAATTTGGTTTGTGAGCCAAGCCACCCGGCTCCGAGAAGGCTCAGGAGGGTTAACAGGATGGTGATATAGCGAAATTTCAGCGCCAGTGTCAGGATCCTGCCATAGGTGTCGGTTAACCAGATGAGTAGTCTTCGCTCTTTCGGATGTTTATCAGGGTTGACCACATCTTTAATGTGATTGGGCAGAATAAATATCGCCTCCCACCAGGAGAAGAACAGCAGGATCACGACAACCACCGGGATGGAGTAGATAAATTTACCAATAATTCCTTCCATAAACATCATCGGCATAAAGGCAACAATGGTGGTCAGTACAGTGGCTGTTACAGGCCCGAGAAGCTCATAGGTGCCCTCAATGGCAGCTTCGCTCGGGCTTAAACCCTTCTCCATATGATAGGTCGCGTTTTCACCAATAATGATTGCATCATCGACCATCAGACCGAGCACGATAATAAAGCCGAACATGGTCAGCAGGTTCAGGGTGGTACCACTCAGGTAGAGTACAAGCAGGCCGGAGAAGAAAATGATAGGCAGTCCCCATGCCGTGGTCATGGCAACAGCCGGGCGGAGGAACATGAACAGGGTTAAAAAGACAAGGATCAGGCCGATCGTACCGTTACTGGTCAATACATTCAGGCGTAGTCGGGTATTAATTGAAAAGTCCTGATAGGTTCTGACTTCTATGGCTTCATGATAGCGTTTCGGAATAGATGGAAGGTATGCACGGACCCTGTCGACAAGTTGAATAATATCCGCATCGGCCTGCTTGATAACAATGAAACTCATGGATGGCTTACCCATGGCATCCACATAGCGGCGAGCCTTCTCCAGTGATTGCTTAACCTCTGCAATGTCTTTCAGGTAAAGTATGTTCCCCTGTTCAGTAGCACGAATGACCAGATTTCCAGCATCTTCAGCGGAGGTAAATTCACCATTAATCCGGATCATTTTCTGGCCTTCAGGTGTTTCCAGGTTACCCCCGGGAGCATTAACATTCCAGCCGTGGATCAGTTGTATAATATCTTCAGTTGATACGCGCTCCTGACGCATTTTTTCAGGGTTCAGTATGATGCGGATCTCCTCTTTTCTATCGCCCTGCACAAACACCTTGGAGACACCTGAGATGTTTAATAGATCATCTTCAATGTTGTCAGAAATATGTTTAAGTTTCAGATCATCAAGGGGTGCAAAAATTGAGAAGGAGATGACAGGTGTCTGCTCTGATTTTATCTCCTTAATTATCGGGTCGTCGGGGAGATCGGATGGCAGGGAAGCACGATTAATGGCCTGTTGAACATCGGAAACGAATCTGGAGCGATCGGTATAACCAGGCTCAATCTCAATCAGCATCTCCATGGAACCGGCAAAGGCGGTGGAGCTGATATTTTTAATACCATCCATGCCCTTCAATTCCCGTTCAATCGGTGTGATAAGAAGCTGCTCGGATTCGTGAGGAGATGAGCCGGGATAGCCTGCTGATACAACGACCAGGTCAAAATCAACACTTGGGAAGGCTTCGCGTTGAATGGCTGTGGCTGCATAAATGCCAGCCAGCAGAAGCATGGTAGAGAGCATGTTGACGAGTAGTCCGCGATGGACAAAGAATGCGATGATTCTTCTCATGGTTTAGCCATCTCAGACTTTCCGGATCTGAGAGCAGGAAGCAGAGTGCCCCGTGCCAGAGCCAGTTGATGTGTAGCAAGCCTTAGCAATACCTGCCGTACCGCAGCCTGTAGCTCAGCGGTGAACAGATCGCCTTCAAACAGGATAACTGTGGCAGTATCAGAGCGGCCGCTCCTGTAGCGTTCCAATTCAGCCTTGAATTTATTTTTCTCCGCCCTGACACGTCGAGTTGCCGCAATGGCCGTTTTATAACTGCTGTTCAGTGTGGTGATAGCGCTTGCCAATTGATTTTTGACCGATTCGCGCAGTTGCAGGCGTTCCAGCAGCGCTTGCTGACGAGTAAGTTCAGCCTGTTTGATGGCTGACCTGGCCACATTTCCTGTGATGGTATCGCTTAGTTCAACACTGAGAGATACAAAATGGTCATTCAGGGTAAATCCCTGACTCAAAGCCCTGCTTGCACTTTCGGTAAGTGCACGGCTTCCTACCTGTCCGACCAGATCAACCTGGGTTTCATGCTGGTCGAGTGCTGCAGAAATCCGCGCACTGCTGGCGGTCAGGCTGGCTTCAACCACCCGGAATGCAGGGCGTACTTTTTCAGCCTCTTCAAGCAGTTTGTCCAGAGGTCTTGTTTCAATCGTATCTGTTGAAAAGAGGCCTCCATTCAGGCTTGGATTGAGTGGTGCATCGGGAGCGCGCAGCATGAGGCGGTTAAGGTTTGTCTTCCCCTGCCGGGCAGTGGCCTCGGCGAGACTCAAGTCCATGCGGCGTGTGGCCAGAAGCGCCTCTGCCTGAAGCCGGTCTGCGTGTTCAATAAGGCCAAACTGCTCCCTCATTTCCTGGTATTTTAACAGTTTTTTAGCACGCTCAATGGTACCTTTTGCAAGATTTACCGTCAGATTATCAGCCGTTAACCGGAAGTAAGCCATGGTTGCCTGCTCTGCCAGTTGCTCCTTGAGTATTTCTACACGCCAGATGGCCGCCTCTTCATCCTGCTTTGATGCAGCCATCTGATCATGATAAGCGGGGTTGCCATGACCGCGTAGCAGTGGATATCGATAGGTCAGGTCAATCTGGTTC
>JAJRVG010000230.1 GCA_021545595.1 Zetaproteobacteria bacterium
CGGGAATCTTCCTGATAACCGGTAGCGCCGGTACTGGCAAATCCACTACGCTTCAGGCTTTCGCCCGCTACGCGGCCACCCTGAACACACGCACCTTCACCATTGAGGATGTCGTCAGGCAGAAGATCAGCGGCATTCAGCAGCTTCAGGTCAAGCCAGAGGGGCCGTCCAAGTCCGCTATTCTGAATTCACTTCTCTCACGCAAGGCGGACATTATCATTATTGACGAGGCAGACAGGGATGTGCTTCCCGTTGCAGTGGAGGCGGCCAGCAGAGGCTGTATCGTGCTACTCTGCATCTCAGCTCCCGGTATCATGGAGGCGCTCTCCAAACTGCTCTGCTCAGGCATCTCCCGCTCCAAACTCGCTTCATCGCTGAAGCTGATCTACAACCAGCGAATCATCCGTAAGCTCTGCCCGTCATGCAAAATAGCCGCCACACTGCATCCGGCCACCATTGATCAGTGGGCGATTCCAAAATCGACCTCATTCCACAGTAGTAAAGGGTGCGATGCATGCAGCCATACAGGCTATCAGGGCACCATGCCGCTGGCCGAGCTGCTCCCGTTTAATGAGGAGCTTGAGACACTGGTCAACCAGGGTGCATCAGGCCCGGAAGTTGTTGAAGAGGCACGCTATCAGGGGATGTTGACCCTTTTTGAGCAGGGTGTTAACCGGGCCATTGACGGTGTCACATCACTGGAAGAAGTGCTTGCCACACTGCCTTGCGACGAGCCCATCAACCTCAAAAGCAGGATGAAGTTCGGGCGTGTCATGCCGATGCAGAGAGAGGCTTTTACTCCTGCACCCCAACCGGCCGGAAGTGATAAAGAAGTACAGATTGCAGCCTCCGCACTCTCGCCGGAGGAAGCGGCCAAAGCCCCTGCCGAAGATAGTCACATCCCACTCCCGTCTGAGGGAGAGGCCAGGATCTCTGCTGAAGAGGGTCACAGCTCCATCACATTTTCCGGCATGGCCATGCCAACCGCAGAGAAGCCTGTGATTGTTAAAGAGGAGGATAAGCCAGTACCCTCCTCTCCTGCAGTTGCAGTTGAACAGGATAAAGGGGAGGTGAAGTCTTCCATCCTGCTGGTAGATGACTCACCGGTCACACTTGAATTCACCCGCCATATTCTTGAAGTTTCAGGCCACTTCGTGATTGATACGGCAGATACGGCCATCAAAGCCCTCGAGATGCTTCAGCAGAAGCAATATTACCTCGGTATTACCGATCAGGAGATGCCCGAACAGACAGGGCAGGAGTTCATCACATCCATTCGTCAGCATCCCTCCCTCAACGGTGTCGGAACCATTCTACTAACCGGTAATCTTAACGAGATGTCAGCTCTGGAAGGTGGCGCTGATGGCTATATCAGCAAGCCAACCGATCCGGAGATTCTGGTGGCAAGGGCAAAATCAATATCCGATATCTACAGACGACTATCGGGGGCTGCACCTGTGCAATCGACAACTGCACCTGCTCAATCGAAAGAGTACGGCGGCAAAGCCGACACAGTAGAGTTCACAGCCGCAGATATGGCCAAAATATCAAACCTTGAGCTGGACGCAACAATGAACGGCGCTCTGCCACGACGGCAGACAGAAGCGGTCAAAACAGATGATATTGAGAAAAATGAAGAGGAATTGGAGCTCGAAAGTCTCTTTAAATAGGCTTATCGGAATCGTTTCTGCCCACCTCTATTTCTGACTCTTCGACAACTGCCTTTTCGATTTCGGCTTCATCTATACTCCCCTCTTCAGCCATCTCCCCATCTTCCAAAACCTCATCGCCAACAAGAGCAGCAGATTGGGAAAAGCTGTAGAGCGTATTCTGGCCCTTCACGCTGTAGTTGACCATGCGCTCAATATTTTTCATCAGTTCAATCAGTGTCAGCATATGCCGAACAGCAAGTTTTCCGGTTGTACCGGCCCTGAGCAGTTTCGCCTTCACCAGTTCATAACTCCGCTCCAGGCCATCCAGTGTTGTAGCTTCCTGAATCAACGTCTCCTCATCTCTTACCTGCTGCTGGACAGTCTCCAGAATCGAGATGGCCAGACGGCGATTTTCAGACAACACCTCATCTATCTCCTCGGAGATAGTGGAGACTTTCTTGCTCTGCCTTATATCGATCTCCTGTGCCAGATCGCTAACATCGGAGAAATAACGTGTGGCAGCCATGGAGAGCGGCAGGGCCTCCGCCACCTCCTCCGGCATATCTGCACGGCGCAGTTTGGAGGTAAAATCAGCTACCGCATTAATCAGCTTCTCCATAACAAAGCGATCGGCTGCCAGCCGAGGGCTCAGGCTCGCCTCGGTATTAATCGCATCTTCCGCCATGCGTATAGAAATTTCCTGAATACGTTCAAGCTCTTTGGTCAGCGCCTCATGTGCCAGTAATGGCGTGTTAATCAGGGTGCTATCCAGATATTTGGGGCGTGCCTCATCCTCTTCGGCGGCTCGGAACTGCCGCTTGAGAAAGGTGACCAGCCTCCGCGTGAAGGGCCAGATAAGCAGTATGCCAAGCAGATTAAAAATCGTGTGGAAGAGTGCCAGGAATGTGGCAGGTCCACCTGCCATGCCGGTGCTCTGCTGAAACCACTCAATTGCAACCAGAATCAGCGGCAGGATCAGTAGCGCAATAGCACCTGTCACCAGATTAAAAATCACATGACCGGCTGCCACACGACGCGCATTGGGGGTTGCCCCGATCGCAGCCAGTGCAGCTGTCGATGTCGTGCCGACATTGGCACCAATCACCATGCATGCAGCTGCCGGAAGAGCTAGCACGCCGCCAGTTGCGGCAGTTAGGGTGATGGCAATCGCGGCACTGGAGGATTGCATGATCAGCGTCATTAGAAAACCGATGCCGACAAAGACAATAAGCCCGGTGATGCCGCTCTGCTGAAGCGCATCAAATACGATCAGACTCTCAAGCCCTGTAAAGCCCGATTTCATCAGGTCAATGCCGAGAAAGAAGAGACCAAATCCTGCAATCGCTTTGCCAACAGCGGGGTAGCTGCCATGCCTGGTAAAAAGTGTCATCAACATCCCGACACATATGGCTGGCAGCGCAAACTCCTTGATATGGAAACCAAAACCGACGATTGCCACCAGCCAGCTGGTCATAGTGGTTCCCAGATTGCTGCCATAGGCAACCCGGATCGCCTGTGTCAGGTTGAGCAGGCCCGCGTTCACAAACCCGATAGTGGCTACGGTAACGGCACTTGAAGACTGCACCATTGATGTGATCAGGGCACCGGAGAAGATACCTCTGATTGGCGTACGGGTGGAGCTTTTAAGAACCCGGCGTAGTGAGTTTCCAGCTGACATTTTCATGCCATCGGTCATCATCTGCATGCCAAGCAGGAAAAGTCCGATACCGCCGGCAAGGCCCGTAAAAATCTGCCAGGTCAATGAATACTCCTTAAAATTTGAATAGAGGCCGCATAGAGCTCACTATCTATTGTAGATTTCACCCATTCCGGAAGCAATTGATATGAACGATAAAAATTTACTTTCTCTCATCACTGTCAAACCAGATCTTCTGCTGATGATTGTGATACCTCTTGGCATCGCCGTAATCAAGAAAATGGCTGTAGCGCGAGTGTGCTGCACGGATGCGTTCGGCATGCTTGATCGGACACCAGTACTGCTCAGTTCTGGCAGCGATTTCACGCACATATCCGATCAGCCCGTTGGCGTAGGAGCAGTAGGCACAGTTAATCTTTTCAAGTATATTGAGATAGGCAAGATGTCTGCGATCAAAGACTAGGTAGTCACTGCGCTTTACCCTCTTGATACCGTAGATCGGAAAACAGATCACCTGATATATTGAAACGGTGAGATCAAGTAGCAACAGGGGGATAGAGAGCGAGTAAATCAGCGGCGCTGTCAGGAGATTACGCAGCCGTGCATGCAGCACATATTTGACCAGCCCGGTCTTCAGCGCCTTGTGCTGCCTGAGTATCTCCTCTTCGAAGATCACCTTTCTTTCCCTTATTGTGAAGCTCAGTTCAGCCTGATGTTTGGCGAGCTCCACCTCCAGATCCTCTTCCAGCTTCCGGATTTTATTGACTAACCGACTGATCTGTTTGTTCATCTCACCTCCGTTCGCCATGTGGGGTTACTACCATTCACATCATACGATCAGGGTAGCGGATAACAGCCGGTTTGCACATAACTACTCTGTCTGCTGCTGCCTGCTATCCACTCTTGCAACAGATCCTCATCTGCCATAGAAGCATTTATGGCTGTTAAATCCACCATTTTCAAAGCTGATCTCCAGATCGCCGACATGGAGAGGCACTACTATCAGGATCATGCCCTGACCCTGGCTCGTCACCCATCAGAGAATGATGAACGTATGATGTTGCGCCTGCTGGCCTTTGCCCTCCACGCCAGTGATACAATGGGTTTTACCAGGGGACTAAGCAGCGAAGATGAGCCTGAGTTGTGGCAGAAAAGCCTCAGTGATGAAATTGAAGTCTGGATTGATCTCGGCCAACCGGATGAGAAACGCATTCGCAAAGCCTGCGGGCGGGCAGAAGAGGTGTTTATCTACACTTACAACTACCGCAGTGCCATAGTGTGGTGGGAGCAGATCCGAAGCAGGCTAACCCGCTTTGATAATCTGTCGATCATTGCAATCCCGGATGAAGCACTCCGGATTATGGGCAGTATGGCTCAAAGAGGAATGCAGTTGCAGTACACCATTCAGGATGGAGAGGTCCTGCTGAGCAATGGGAAGGAATCCATCACCGTTGAGCCTGAAACCCTGCTCCCCATAAAGTAAGCTTCTGCCCGCTTCTACCCAAAGAGCCTCTAAACATTCAAAGCCTGGCTGGATTAACGCTTCCCTGTTTTCCAGACATCAACAAGGCGGATACCATCATCCTCAAGTGTGATTTTCCTGCTTTTGTAGAGTGAGCCAATTGCCTTCTTGAACTTGCCTTTGCTCACTCCGAAAACCTCCCTGATCTCTTCCGGCGGGCTGCTGTCCGTCACGGTGATGAAGCCTCCCTGACTCCGAAGCAGCTTCATGATCATATCAGCAACCTCATCACTCTTCTCCGATGGCAACTGATGCAGGCAGAGATCAATCTTTCCATCATCGCGGATATTCTTAATGAAGCCTGTGATCTTCTCGCCACGCTTAAGTGGACGCA
>JAJRVG010000231.1 GCA_021545595.1 Zetaproteobacteria bacterium
ATCATTATCGATGTGTATGGCCTGACTATTACCGACGCACGTGGACTGGAGGATCATTTGAACTCGATTCCGGGTGTGGTGACCAATGGCATCTTTTCACACCAGGGTGCTGATATTGTACTGATGGGGACGCCTGATGGTGTCGAAACGATTCGTTAATCACCGATAAACAAAGTATCGATTGTGTCATGGTCTGCATAATATTTGTTATCAGGAACTGTTCCTGATCTGTCCGATATAAAACTACAGGGGAGGGGGTAGAAGTTGACAGCAGAACAACCGACGGAAGAGGCGGCTTTAATTCCCGGCATATCACCGGAGCCGGATGTTTCTCATGGCGGTGATATCCAGCTGAAAACAATCCGGATTTGCCTGTTGACCGCACTGCCTTTTGTTGCTGTCTTTCTTGTGTTGAACTTTACGCAGGGTTTTTATCTGCTTGCATGGGTTGAAGCGGCTATGACGCTGGTGCTTGCCCTGACACTGTGGTGGTCACACCGTGAGGCACCGGTTTTCTGGCTGGCTGCTGTTACGAACCTGTATGCAGCAATACTCTTCCTTTTGCTGTTTGTTCTTGGTGGTGTCAGCGGTATTGGTTATGTATGGAGTCTGGGGTTTCCCTTCTTTTCCAGTTTTATCACCAGCGCCCGTCTCGGCCTGATCTGGTCGATCACCTATGCGCTGGCCATCATCGGTCTGGTGGTTGTTGCATGGCAGGGTTATCTGCCACTCTCTATGGACTGGAGCATTATGCCTTACTTCGGTTCGGTCTATGCAGCTTTTACGGCACTTGCCTATCTTATTGTAAGCTCGATCGAAGAGGGAAGAGGACTACTGCAGCAAGCCCAGGAACAATTGAAACAGGAGGCAGTCCTGCTGGCCGAGAGCGAAGCTAATCACCGGGTATTGCTTGAGAATTCACCCAACCCCATGGGCGTTCATCGTGATGGGAGATGGGTTTACATGAATCCTGCTGCTGTAGCATTGTTTGCTGCTGAAAGTGCCGAAGAGATTCTGGGGACACCGATTCTGGACTGTATTCACCCCGATTATCACTCCATGGTTATTGAGCGAATACAGACCCAGATGGAGGAGGGCATAGCTGTGCCTGCGGTGGAGGAAAAGCTGCTGCGCAGAAACGGTAAAATATTTATTGCTGAAGTTCAGGGTAGCCCTGTGACATTTGATGGCGAGCCATCTCTTCTCATGTCCTGTCATGACATATCCGAGAGCAGGAAGTATGAAGAGAAGAACCTTTTGTTGCAGAGCCAGCTGGAGCATTCCCAGCGCCTGGAATCACTTGGTGTGCTTGCCGGTGGTATTGCACACGATTTCAATAATCTTCTGGCAGCCATCCTGGGCAATGCTGAACTGGCCCGGAAGGAGGTAAAAGAGTCATCACAGGCTACTAAACATTTTGATAATATTGAGGAGACATGTGATCAGGCAGCGGAACTGTGCAGGCAGATGCTTGCCTATGCTGGCAAAAGTCCGCATAGCACGGATATACTGGAACTTAACGGGCTTGTACGGGACATGGGCAGTCTGCTCAAGGCATCCCTCGATCAGAATATCGATCTGCAGCTAAGACTTGATGAACAGCCGCTCTCCATTGAGGCAGACAAGGCACAGATCCAGCAGGTGATTTTGAACTTTATCATTAATGCGGCTGAAGCGATTGGTTCCGATATAGGGGATATCCGGATACGTACGGGCATTATGAGTGCAGACAGGGCATTTCTGGACAAACAATACAATGGTGCCGACCTTCCTGAGGGCAAGTATGTGTTTATCACGATAGCCGATTCCGGGTGTGGCATGACGGATCAAACGGTAAGAAAAATATTTGATCCGTTCTTTACCAGAAAAGAGACCGGAACGGGCCTTGGCTTGTCTGCTGTGCTTGGTATTGTCCATGGCCACAAGGGTGTGATCGAAGTGATTAGTAAAACTGGAAAGGGCAGTAAATTCAGGGTGTTACTGCCACGTGCTTATCAGGCATCCAGGAAAAAAGAGGTTATTACCTCCGAGATGGATGGGTGGCAAGGTGATGGAACCGTTCTGGTTGTCGACGATGATCCTTCGGTGCGTAAAGTGGCATCACTCTTCCTCAGGCATTTTCAATTTGATGTTTTAGAGGCAGCTGACGGTCTGGAGGGACTGGATATTTTCTGCAAACATCAGAAAGAGATTGTTGCAGTATTTCTGGATATAACTATGCCAAGACTGGGTGGTGTTGATGCGATGAAAAAGATGCGTGAAGCCAACCCCCATATACCTGTTGTTATGGTCTCCGGTTACAGTGAAGTGGAGATAGAGAGCCTTGCCGAAGAGAATCAGCCCGATATGTTTGTTACCAAGCCATTCAGAGCCAAAGATTTGAAAAAGGCCCTGTACAGGGTTTTAAAAAAGCCATAGCTCCTGTTTTTATATAAACTATCTCCATGCAACTTATTGATTTTGATTATGATCTTCCAAAGCATCTGATTGCCGGCCACCCCCTGCCGGAAAGAGACGCGTCACGCCTGCTTGATATTCAGTCTGACCCGTTCCTGAACCGGTATATAGCTGACCTGCCACAACTGGTGAAGCCCGGTGACCTGTGGGTTCTCAATGATACCCGTGTGATCCCCGCACGCCTGCTCGGGAGAAAGCAGAGTGGTGGGAAGGTGGAGTTGCTGCTGCTTGAGCCGATAGCTGAGAGCGATGAATGGGTTGCATGGGGAAAGGCAAACAAACCGCTTAAGGCCGGAGAGATCATCATCATTGCTGATGATTTCAGAGCAGAGATTCTGCGGCGTGATGGCAAGGAGGTGCGTGTCCGGTTGATGGCTGAAAATGTTATGCAGGCCATTGAAGCAAACGGGCATATGCCGCTTCCCCCCTATATCGACAGGGCGGATACGGAAATAGACAGAGAGCGTTACCAGACTGTTTTTGCCAATAAGCCGGGGGCTGTAGCAGCACCGACTGCAGGCCTGCACCTGACTGAAGCGCTCATGAAAGAGATGAAGCGGGCGGGGGCGAGTTTTGTGCATGTCACGCTGCATGTCGGCCCCGGAACCTTTCAGCCGGTACAGGTGGAGAGTGTCCATGAGCATGTGATGCATGAAGAGGCCTACCATATTTCTGACGCTGCGGCTGAGAAGGTCAACCGGGCCAGGCGTGAAGGG
>JAJRVG010000232.1 GCA_021545595.1 Zetaproteobacteria bacterium
AGGCGGGCATCTTTCACACTCTCAGGGATATCATCCTCAATTTTGGATGCGGGTGTTCCCGGCCGTGGTGAATACTTGAAGCAGTAGGAGGAGTCGTAACCCACACGCTTCACCAGATCAATCGTGTCAGCAAAATCTTTGTCTGTTTCACCGGGATAGCCGACAATAAAATCTGAAGAGAGTGCCAGACCGGGGCAGTGTTCACGTAGCTCATCAATCATGCGGAAGTAGTCATCACGCGTATGACCGCGATGCATCTCCTTAAGTATCCGATCCGACCCACTCTGAACAGGCAGATGAAGAAATGGCATCAGCTGTGGGATCTCCCCGAATGCAACCGCCAGTTCACTTGTCATCTCCATTGGATGGCTGGTGATAAAGCGCAGCCGTTTCAGGCCTTCAAGCTCTGCAACAGCATAGAGAAGCATGGTGAAGTCCCACTCCTCACTATCCGGTCCAGCTCCCCTGTAGCCGTTAACATTCTGTCCCAGCAGGTTGATCTCAGCCGCCCCCTTTTGCAGTAGTTTCCGGCACTCATCCAGCACATCACTAACCGGACGGGAGAGTTCGGGGCCGCGTGTGTAGGGAACCACACAGAATGTGCAGAATTTATCACACCCCTCCATGATAGTTACAAAACCGGATACGCCCTGAGCTTCCGGTGTTGGCAGGTGGTCGAATTTTTCAATCTCCGGCATCTCTATCGCAGTCAGGTGTACGCGTTCACGGCGAATCTGTTTCACCATTTCAGGAAGATTATGGTAGGTCTGCGGGCCGAACACGATATCAACATAGGGGGCACGTTTCTGAATGCGTTCTCCCTCCTGCTGAGCGACACAGCCACCGACACCAATGATCAGGTCAGGCTTTCTGTTCTTGATCTTTTTATAGCATCCCAGCTCGGAATAGACCTTATCTTCAGCTTTTTCACGTACCGAGCAGGTGTTCATCAGTATAACATCGGCCTCTTCAGGCGTTGCGACAAGGCGCAGGCCATAGGCCTCTTTCATCAGATCAGCCATGCGTGATGAGTCATACTCATTCATCTGGCAGCCGTAAGTTTTAATGTAGAGTCTGTCCAGAGATTTTCCGGAGTACGGTTTATTGGTTTCAGTTAACATGGAAAGCGCAATTCCAGCTTAAACAGTTGGACAGCAACAAGCAGTAGCTTTTATCTATGATACTCAGCTGATCTGCTCCATCTCCACGGCAACAATGCGGGAGACACCTGCCTCCGGCATGGACACGCCAATCAGGCGGTCTGCTTTCTGCATGGTGATCTTATTATGTGATATGGCGAGAAACTGAACCCGGTCTGCCAGCTCCTTGAGCATATCATTGTAGCGGCCGACATTGGCATCATCGAGTGGTGCATCCACCTCATCCAGGATACAGAACGGTGCAGGTTTGATCTGGAAAATGGAGAAAACCAGAGCAACCGCCGTCAGTGCTTTTTCACCACCGGAGAGAAGAGCGACATCACCCAGATGTTTCCCGGGTGGCTGTGCTATTACGCTGACACCGGCCGTCAACACATCTTCGGAATCGAGTCGCAGTTCGGCCCGACCACCACCGAAGAGGCGTGGAAATGTCTCCTTGAAGATACGGTTGGTCTCTTCAAACACATCAATAAAGCGTTGGCGCATAGTACGATCAATGCGTGAGATGGTGTCGGTCAGTGTCTTTAGACTGGCCTCAAGGTCGTCAGACTGTTCACTCAGGAAAACCTCACGCTCAGAGGCTTGCTGAAACTCATCAATAGCAAGCAGGTTAACGGGTCCGAAGCGGCCCAGACGCTCCTCCAGTTCACGGGCCCGCTGTACAATCTGTTCAGCATCTTTGTCATCAACTGATTCATCCAGTGATTCATCCAGTTCACGGGCAGATTTTTTAAAGCGCTGCCTGATCTCCTCTTCAAGATCCTGAATGCGTGCCTGTTCGGTAGCCAGCTGGATCTCAATCTTTTGTCGAGCCTCATTGCTCTGCTGACTACCTGCACGGGTTTCGCGTTCCACACGTTCGCAGGCATGGGACTGCTGTTGCAACTCATGACCCTTCTGACGAATACTGTTCAGTGCCTGATGGGCTGCCTCAACCGTTTCCGATGCAGTGCGAAGCTCCCTGTCCAGCCCTTCGTGTGCCGCGGCTGTAGTGAGCTCCTCATCTGTACGGGCAAGCTGGTCGCCACCCTGATCGATCCGTTCATTGAGCTCTTCAATCTCCTGGGTGATTCTGCGCTCTTCCCGTTGAAGGTTTTCAATAGCCTGTTGGTGCAGTGCCACTGCCTGATCGGCAGAGGCCAGTTCGCCCCTTGCCTGATGCAGAAGCTGTTCACGATGCTGCTGTTCTGCAGCCTGGGCATCGAGGCTATCCTTTGCATCCAGCTGCTGCTTCTGATCCGCACTGGAGACACCATCGCGTTGCTCCTGCCAGTGCTGGATATCCTTTCCAATCTCTTCATTTTCCCGGGTCAGATGGGTAATCCGGTCATTCAGTGATGCCAGACCCTCCTGCAGACGTTTAAGATTTGCCTGAGATGATCTTAGAGTGCTCTCTGACTCGGTGGCAGCAAGGTGTGCCTGCTGCCAGCTCTGCTGTTGAAGCGTTAGTGCAGCTTCCGACTTTTGAACAGAATTTTCGTCCGTCTGTAGCTGTTGCTCTGCTTTTTTCAGTTCGGCTTCACACTCACGCTGACGCCTCTGCAGTGTCAGCCGTCTGGCCGTATAATTCTGAGCCGGAGGTATCAGCCAGCCATCGGACTCAAGCCTCCAGCCATCACGACTGACAAGAGATCCTCTGGCAGGCTTGCTGTCAAAAATATTTTCGCAGAGATGAATATGAGAGAAGAGATTGAAAAGGGGGTGTTCAGCGGTAAGGCCGATGGAGAAGGCAAGGCTTTCATCTGAACCCCCCTGCGCAACGAGGCCGGTAGCAAACATTGCAATCGGCACATCTTTGGCTTCAACACACAGCTCCTGCCATTCGGCAAGGTTCGGATTGGCGGGGAGACTTACATCGGCGGCGCGGCCACGTAGTGCTGCTGCCACGGCCTGTTCCAGCCCCTCCGGAACCTGAAGGGATTCATCAACCCAGATGGCACCTCTGGAGCGCATCTGCTCACGCAGCCTCTCCGGAACATCCTGCTGTGCCAGTTGTGCCGCGAGCTCCTGGAATTCACCACGCAGGGCACGCACCTTCTTTTCACTTTCTGCGCGTTGATCTGTTACGTTTTCGCGTTCTTTTCGACATCTGTCCAGCTCTGCCTGAGCACCTTCCAGCGCGCCTGCTGCTTCTGCGACCCGCTTCTCTGCGCGGGTTGTGGAGCTATCTGCCTCCATGATTGCAGTTTCACCTGTCTGTAGCTGGCGACGGTTCTCTTCAAACTGCCCCTGTACGATCTGATGACGCTGTTCGAGCCGTTCCAGAGCACTTTCTGCCTGCTGACGACGCTTCTCCCGGTTTTCGAACTCACTACGTAGGCGCTCAAATTCTGCCAGCAGGTGGTCCCGCATTTCGCGCGCTTTGGCAAAATGTGCTTCAGCTGCAGTGACCTTATCTGCCATCTCCTGCCTGGCCCCCTGAAGGGGCGAATCATCGCTGGATTCCATCTGCTTCTTAAGGCGTTCTCTCTCTCTGGTGAGCATCTCTGTCCGCCGCCGCATCTCTTCGATGCGTTGTGTAAGGCCACTCTTCCGCTCAGCCAGAAGCCTGCGTTCGCCGGCCATGCGTTCAGCCTGCTGCTGAAGTGCTGCCCGCTGCTGCTCTGCAGCGCGAAGGCTCTCCTGTTTAGTCTGTGCCTCTGTCTCGTGGGCAATGAGTGCTTCACGGGCTTTGGCCAGCTCCGCTTCAGACTCTGCATGCTGCCTGGCCTTCTCCGCCTCCTGCTTCTGTTTTTCAGCCAGCGTGAGCCGGATGGTATCCATCTGCTCTCCAAGCTGGCGATAGCGAACGCCAAAGCTGTGTGCCTGAAGCTGTTCACACTCATCCTGCAAAGTCTTGAAACGTTTAGCACGGGACGCCTGCTGTCTAAGACTTCGGCACTGGGAGCGTACCTCTTCCAGAAGATCGGTAACACGCTCCAGGTTTTGCCGGGTTGAGTTCATTTTGAGCTCTGATTCCCGACGGCGGGAGCGGTATTTCATGACACCGGCTGCCTCTTCAAAAAGTGCACGACGCTCTTCCGGCTTGGCTGTGATCATGCGGGATATGGAGCCCTGTTCCACAATGGCATAGGCGCGGGTGGAGATGCCGGTATCCAGGAAAAGATCAATAATATCCTTAATGCGAACCATTTTGCCGTTAATGAATCCATCCGAACCACCCTCTCGGGTCAGTCGGCGGCGGATACGGATCTCATCCATCTCGTGGTAGGGGCTGGGCAGTCGGCCTTTGTCTACGGCAAAAGTGAGCTCAACATCACAAAGGGCAACCGGAGGACGTATTTCTGATCCCTGAAAGATCAGATCATCCATTACGCCGCCACGCAGGTGTTTGGCTGAGTGTTCACCCAGTACCCAGCGAATGGCATCCACAATATTGGATTTACCGCAGCCGTTCGGGCCAACGATGGAGGTAATTCCATCGCCAAACTCAATCTTGGTCGGGTCTACAAAAGACTTGAATCCGGCCAGTTCCAGTCGTTTCAGTCTCACGCTACTGTTCTCACAGCTATTGTGTCCACGAATTTGCCTTATCGAAATGGTTCATCATCAAGAGGCTTACAATACATGAGGTAAGGCTTGATGCCACTATCATGTACAACACGATCAGCTGTGCAGATGCGGCGGTCATGGGCGGGCTGCCTGCAAGGATCATACCAACAAAAATGCCGGGCATATGAACCAGGCCAACCACCTTCAGTGTATCGACTGTCGGGATCATGGCGGTACGAATACCGTCACCTGCAAGGCCTCCGGATTTCATGCGCTCAAACATGATGGAAACGGCATTCATGCCGTTGGCGGCAATCATGCTGCCGAGAGGAATCAGGGTGCGTGTGTCTGCTTCAATGGTGCCGGTGATGGCAAGCCACGGAAGTGTGATGGCAGAGCCGCAGATCAGGCCTGTTGTGCTTGCCAGCTATGCGTGGCGTCCTGTTTTATGATGGCTGGCGCTGGTATGCCCGGCCAGAGTGCAGAAGCCGAGGATCAGCAGTATCTGGGCAAGCCGGGAGTCGATATCGAAAATCCAGTGCAGCACCAGAGCCAGTGCCAATAGCTGAACCAGGCCCCGAAGCGAGGCGATGAGCATGGTTCTGGAGATGCCCAGGGCCTCCCGTCTGGCCCAGAAGGCGGCACCTGCCAGTAGCAGCCATGCAGCCATCAATGGAATCAGTGTATCGGCTATGTTTTCGGGCACAGTATGGTGTTGTATACTTTACAGACGTGAGAAATCTGCCAGTTGCAGAAAGAGTTCGCGCAGTCGGGCAAGCAGTGCCAGACGGTTGTTGCGAACCGCTTCATCCTCGGTCATCACCATGACATCGTCAAAAAATGTATCGATGGGTTCACGAAGAGCTGCCAGTACGCTCAACTGCTCTTCCGGCTCTTCCGGGAAGGATGTCTCGGCACTGTTTAAGGCCTCAAACAGTGCTTTTTCAGCATCTTCAGTCAATAACGCTTCATCAATCTCAGTAGAAACCTCTCCGGCCTTTTTCAAAATATTGGCAATACGTTTATTTGCCGCAGTGACAGCCTCTCCTGTTTCAGAATCAGCAAAGCCGGTAAACAGGCGGGCAATGATCACATGCCTGTATATCGGGAGCCGAACCTTTGCCTCCATGACTGCATCAAGTGCAGAACGTGAAATGCCAAAGTTTTTAGCGATTCCCAGGTGTCGTCCACGAATAAAATCAAGGGCGGCTTCATACGTCTCTTCACTGGTCGCGATGGTAACACGCTGCTGACCCCACTGTTTTCCAGCCTCTTCAAGGATTTGAGGAAGGGTCATGTTGACCGGGTGTTTTTCATCCGACAGCAGGCGAACCAGTGTGATGGCAGCACGTCTTAAGCCGAAAGGATCGGTCGTAGCTGTTGGAATACGGCCCAGATGAAAATAGCCAAGCAGCTTGTCCGCACGCTCAGCAATGCCAATGGCACGGGCAATGGCACTCTCCGGCAGCTCATCATCTGCCCCTGTTGGTGCATAATGTTCGGCAATGCCCTGGGCCACAGTCGCGGGCTCTCCATCTATTTCAGCGTAGATACCACCCATGTAGCCCTGCAGTTCCGGGAATTCACCCACCAGGCCGGTTGTCAGGTCGGATTTACACAGATATGCAGCACGCTGTGCTTCATTGGCATCCACACCAAGCCCATCGGCATTGTCCAGCACAAAGCCACGCAGGCGTCGAATCTGGTCACCGACCATGCCAAGACCATCCTGAAATATGATTTCAGAGAGTTGTTCAACACGTGCTTCTAGGCTCTCTTCCGGGTCACGTTTAAAATAGAACATCGCATCAGCCAGCCGCGCATTGACCACACGTTCATTACCATGGGCTACGGCTTCCGGGTCTTTCGATTTGATATTGGCTATGGCGAAAAAGAGATTGGAACATTCACCGGATGCTGTTTTTGCAGTAAAACAGCGCTGGTGGTACTTCAGTTCAATCCGGATGACCTCTATGGGCAGACGGAGGAAGCCTTCATCGAAGCGGGCGGCGATCACCTGTGGCCACTCCACAAGGTCAGTGACCTCTTCCAGAAGAGCGTCGTCTTCAATCAGGCCGACACCCTTAGCAGCAGCGGCTTCCTGAAGCTGGGAAGCAATTGATGCTTTGCGCACATCTCTATCAGCCATGACAAACTGGGACTCAAGCCATTTAAACGGGTCATTTACATCAATTTCACCACTGCTGCCGTGAATGCGATGTCCATGAGATATTTTACCGGACTCCACGCCTGCGAATGAGAATGGAATCAGATCTGCACCAAGGCGTGCCACAATCCAGCGAACCGGGCGAATGAAGGCATCATCTCGGGAATCACCATCGTTCCACTTCATCTGTTTTGGACTCGGCAGCTTGCGTAGAATATCCGGCATGGCTTCGGCAA
>JAJRVG010000233.1 GCA_021545595.1 Zetaproteobacteria bacterium
AGTCGGCAATGCTCCGCTGGCTGATGGCCAGGTCACGTGCATCCATAAGTTCGGTTATTTCACTCTTCTCCATCTCACCGCATGCCAGAAGAGCAGCAGTGATGATGAATAGCAGGATTCTGTTCATCTTAAACAGATTGAGACGGGCACCTGTGCTACTGTCAGGATATCGAAGTGAAGATTGCATAGCCCAGTATTGAATCAATTACCTTATAGAAAATCTGCAGCTTTGCTGCTCCATTCACCCTTCGGATAGTTGTGGCGTAACAGGATGGCACTGTCCCGTGCTCCCGCACTGATCCCGAGCTTTGCATAGGAGGCAGCCAGATAGTAGAGCGCCTCTTCAATTGCCGGTGTGGTCTGATATTTTTTAACAACACCCTGAAACCGGTTCAGCGCAGCGACATAGCGTTCCTTGTCGAAGTAGTACCTTCCAACGGTGAGTTCATGCGAAGCCAGCATGTTGTAGAGACTTTGCAGACGTGTAGCGCCATCTTTGGCATAGCTGCTCTTGGGGTTCTCTTTAAGCAACCTCTTAAATGCTTCAATGGCCAGATGGGTCTGCGTCTGGTCGTGCTCGATATTGGTGATCTGTCTGAAGTGGCTCATAGCCAGCAGGTATTTGGCATAGGCAACATCGGGATGGCGCGGGTGCCGTTCAACAAATTGCTTAGAAAGTGTTTCAGCCAGTATATATTCAGGAGTTTTGTAGGCAGCAAAGGCACGAAGCAGTTCTGCCTGTATGGCATACTGGCTATAGGGATGCTTGCCAGAGAAATGCTCCAGAAACAGGTTGGTTTTTTCGTAGTCACCATCATCGAGCATCGCTTTCGCTTTTTCATAGTCGAGCTTTGCCGATTCAGATGGAAGAAGTTCCGTACCCGCACAGGCAGCCAGTAGCAGGGAGAGAGAGAGAAGCAGTGCCTTTTTCATGCGCCGGAGTCTAAAGCGCTTCGGGCAGGGCGACAACGGCCAGATGCCTTCCAGTCGTGCCGTGATCTCGACGGTAGGAGTAGAAGCGTCCGGGGTGGCAACATGTACAGATGCCGAGACTCTCAATATGATCTTCTGCCACACCTGCCTCTTTAAGCTGGAGCAGGTTGATGGCGGTCAGATCCGGATGCGGTTCGGGTGAATAGACAATAGCCTTTTCTGCCCCGGCCACACTCTCTTTCAATATCCTGGCCGTATTATTATCCACCTCAAAGCAGCAAGGGCTGATGGATGGGCCCAGACTTGCATGAATATGCTCCTCTCTGGCACCCATCTTAAGCATTTGTTCAACTGCCCTGATGACAACCCCTGCAGCACTCCCTCGCCAGCCTGCATGCACTGCGGCAACGATTCTGTTGACCGGGTCAGCCATCAGGATGGGCAGACAGTCCGCAGTCCGTACTGCAATGGGAGTCCCCGGCTCATTGCTGATAAGAATATCAGCCTGTCTGCTGTGGGGTGAACCGATGCCTGAGCATATTAAATGTTCCACTCCATGCATCTGCATGGCCTGATGCGGCCTACCGCTAAACCCTGTCATCTTCATAAGTTTTGCTATGTTGGTTTCAACGTTTTTACTCTTGTCACCAATATCGTGGCCAAGGTTGAGTGAGTTGAAGGGAGCCAGGCTTATTCCACCGCTGCGTTCAGAGAAGATGGCTCTGATGCCGATTGTATTGAGCAGTCTCGAGCGTAGCAAAGCTGGTTCAGCCATAGGCCTGGTCAAGTGCGATAGAAAGACTTTTCAGATCATCAGGTAGTGGAGCCTTGCAGAGCAGGGTTTCGCCAGTGATCGGGTGTGTGAAACCGAGCACCTCTGCGTGAAGCGCCTGTCGATTGAGCGCTTTGATGGCATTTCGGGCCGGTTCGGGTATCTGATTACCGGGATTAAAATGCCGACCATAGGTGGTGTCACCCAAAATGGGTAACTGCTCATGGGTGAGATGCACGCGGATCTGATGTGTGCGCCCGGTATGCAGGGTGAGCCGGATTCGGGAGAAGAGGCGCTGGTAGCTCTGCTCAATTGTGGCATCGGTGATTGCCTCTCTGCCGGTTGCAATCACCGTCATCTTTTGCCGATGGTGGGGGTTGCGCCCGATGGGCAACTCAATCCGTTTCTGGCGCCAGTTTGGAACACCACGGCTCCAGGCCAGATACTGGCGATTGACATCATGGGTTGAGAAAAGCTCAACGAGTTGCTGGTGTGTCTGCTCTGTTTTTGCAACAACAAGACTCCCCGATGTCTCCTTATCGAGACGGTGGACAATACCGGGGCGCTCTACACCATTGATACCTGGAAGAGAGGGACAGTGATACAGCAGGGCGTGAACCAGCGTTCCATGATCGTGGCCATGGCTTGGGTGAACGACCATACCTGCAGGTTTGTTGATAATGATCAGGTGCTCATCTTCAAAGAGGACATCGAGAGGAATGTCCTCGGCAACAAGCTCCAGCGGCCTGGTCTCCGGCATGTTGATGCAGTAACTCTCGCCCGAGGCTACCTTGAGAGAGGGTTTGAGCGGATCGTGGGGGCCGTGGATGGCATCCTCTTTCAGCAACTGTTTGATGCGGGTGCGTGAGAGCTCACTTAGCTCTGATAGTGCGAAATCAAGGCGCTGGCCACCCAGATTCTCCGGAATGGTTAGCATCTCGGCTTTACTCTCATGCTCTGTCAGAATGGACCGGTTACCGGGGTGGTTGGGGAAGACGCACTGCTTTCGG
>JAJRVG010000234.1 GCA_021545595.1 Zetaproteobacteria bacterium
CAGGCAGCCCGTAGGTATGGAAGTATGCCCGCACCAGGTGATCGGAACCTGCTTTGGAAGCTGAATAGGGAGAGTTGGGTGCATAGGGTGTGGTTTCGGTAAATGCCGGATCATTCTTCTCCAGCGTGCCATATACCTCATCAGTGGAGATATGATGGAAGCGGAAAGAAGTGTGAGAAGTCAGGGGTAAGGCGTCAGGAGTGCTACATTTCTCTAGCTCCTTCCGCCCTCCTAACTCAACCATCCAGTAGTTTCGACAGGCCTCCAGCAAAGTGAAGGTGCCCATTACATTGGTTTGAACAAAAACTTCAGGGCCTGAAATAGAGTTGTCCACATGGCTCTCAGCGGCAAAGTGGACAACTGTATCAATCTCATATTCACGCAACAGGCGATCAACCAGTTCCCGGTCGCAGATATCACCCTGTATAAAAGTATGCCGTGATTCATACCCCAGGGCACCATCTCTGGCTTCGCCATTCACCTTGTCAGGCAGGTCCTTCAGATTATCCAGCGAGCTTGCATAGGTCAGTTTGTCCAGATTGATAATCTTCACATTTGAGTCCGTTTTAAGCATATAGCGCACAAAGTTGCAGCCGATAAAGCCTGCGCCTCCAGTCACCAGCATTACGCGAGGGGTAAACTCAAACATGCTTTAACTCCCTAATCACTTCAGCCAGCGATTCCTGCCACGGCAGGATAGCAACACCAAATGTGGACTCCATCTTTTTCGTACAAAGCTCTGAATTAGCAGGGCGTTTGGCTGGGGTTGGGTAATCGGCGGTAGTAATCGTATTGACCTTTTCCACAGCTATACTGATACCCTGTCTCCTGGCTTCATCGAAAACTGTTTCGGCAAAGCCATGCCAAGAAGTCACATCCGGCTGTGCTAAATGATAAACACCCCAGTGATCGTCCAAGCTTGCCAATATATCAAGTACGATACGTGCCAGTTCCGCTGCGGCAGTCGGTTTTCCATGTTGGTCTGCTACAACGCCAAGCTCTTTCCGCTCTGCTCCCAAACGCAGCATGGTTTTGACAAAATTATTTCCATGTGCTGAGAAAACCCAACTTGTTCGTAATATAATATGTTCCGCACAGCCCTCACGAACCTGCTGCTCTCCTTCGGCTTTACTCTTTCCGTAAACACCCACTGGAGAAATCGGATCGGTTTCAACATATGCACCAGACTTGCTGCCATCAAACAGGTAATCGGTTGAAATATGGATCAAAGGAATGCCTGCCACTGAACAGGCCTGTGCAAGATTTTTTGACCCATCCCTGTTCACTGCAAAACAGATATCTGAATCCGTCTCTGCCCTGTCTACCGCCGTATAGGCGGCAGCATTAATCACAACATCTGGCATTTCGGCCATAATAGTTGCCGTCACCAGTGCTGAATCAGTGATATCCAATGTTTCATGCGTCATACCAATCATCTCATGCCTTGCAGCACCCTGGCGCATCAACTCGATGCCGACCTGACCTTTTGCTCCAGTAACAAACAACTTCATGGCAGTTGATCTCTTTTGACCTCGGATAGTGCAGGTAGAGACCTATCCTTTTCAGAGAGCTGTGGATTTTCCAGAGGCCAGTCGATAGCAAGTTCAGAGTCATCCCATGCTATACCACTATCCGACTCCGGATGGTAAAGTGCCGTACATTTATACTGAAAATCTGCAATCTCAGAGAGTACACAAAAGCCATGCGCATAACCGGGTGGAATCCAGAGTTGCCGGTGATTCTTTTCGGTAAGCTCAACACCAATCCACTTTTTAAAAGTCGGAGAATCAGGATTCACATCTGCTGCCACATCAAATACCGCACCCGTGCCTGCCGAGACCAGTTTTCCCTGTGAGTTTTCAAGCTGAAAATGGAGCCCGCGCAAAACACCTTTGCTGGATCTGGAATGATTATCCTGTACAAACTCCAGACCTTCACCCGGTATGCCTGCATCTATATATCGTTCTTTTTGAAAGGTTTCGAGGAAAAAACCACGGGCATCACCAAACACCTTCGGCTCGATAATCAACACTCCGGGAAGTTTCGTTTCGATAACCCTCATTTCCCATCCTTCAAACGAGCCAGGAGATACTGACCATATCCATTCTTAATGAGCGGCTTGGCCAAAGAAGCTAATTGCTCGTCACCAATATACGCCATCTCCCAGGCGATCTCTTCAGGGCAGGAGATCTTTAGCCCCTGACGTTTTTCCAGCACTTCAACAAATTGGCCTGCTTCAAGCAGGGAGTCATGGGTGCCTGTATCGAGCCATGCCGTGCCACGACCCATGCGTTCAACTCTGAGATCGCCCTGATCCAGATATACTTTGTTTACATCAGTGATCTCATATTCACCCCGGGCTGATGGTTTCAGGCTGGATACAATATCAAGCACCCGATTGTCATAAAAATAGAGCCCGGTAACAGCGTAGTTTGATTTTGGACTTGAAGGTTTCTCCTCCAAAGACTCAGCTTTTCCTGACTCATCAAATGAGACAACGCCATAACGTTCCGGATCATGCACATGATAGGCAAATACTGTGGCACCACTCTTTTGATCGGCGGCTGATCTCAACTGCTTCACCAGACCATGTCCAAAAAAGATATTGTCCCCGAGGATCAGAGCAACAGAATCATCCCCGACAAAATCCCGGCCAATGGTAAATGCCTGTGCTAAACCATCAGGAGTTGGCTGCTCAGCATAGGAGAGATTGACACCCCACTGGGAACCATCCCCGAGCAAATGTTGGAAAAGGGGCAGATCCTGAGGCGTCGATATCAATAGAATTTCTCGAATACCAGCCAGCATCAGTGTGGAGAGTGGATAGTAGATCATCGGCTTATCATAAACTGGCATCAGCTGCTTGCTTACTGCCAGCGTAAGCGGATGAAGTCGTGTGCCGCTTCCTCCAGCCAGGATTATACCTTTCATTTGTATCCTCCCTCATTATCCAGCAAAAAAACAACTACGCCCGTAACGTAACAATTAGCAATGATCTAGCCAAAGGCTACATCGGAAAATTGACCCCTCAATAGCACATTTATGCTACTGGTTGCTCTGATCACCTCTGCCGTAGACATCATCAAATCGCTCAATATCATCCTCACCAAGATAGTCGCCAACCTGCACCTCCACAATCTGA
>JAJRVG010000235.1 GCA_021545595.1 Zetaproteobacteria bacterium
GACTTGAATTTGTCATTTTTCAATATGACCACTATAGTGAGGTATCTTGGGGATTTATCAGGTCAGCAGCATATGCACCAAATCAAATGCATAGACATATGTTAAAGATTATTACATTAGGGGACTAATTGTGAAAAAGAATATTATCTACTTGGCGTTATTTTTATTCGTTTCGACAAACTGCTTTGCATCTGGTGAGTTATTAGTGTCAAAAAGTGTGTTTGTTCAGTTAGCTGCGCCAAAAACTCTGGAATTCCAGGAAAATGAGTTTACATATTTTCCAGCAGGTACTCGACTGTATAAAGGAAACAAATCTAAAGATTACCGAGGATCGAAACGTCAGTTGGTTTTTTCTGAAACTGGAATAGCAGCGTACATAAAACAGGGGCTGTATTGGACGCCAGGCAATATAAAATCATTGCAAAGGGAGGGGGGTAATAACTGGGTTTTTATTTCAAGGCCAATGGATGTAATTGCATAAATTTCAGATAAAGTAAAACTGGTAATAGGATTCAGCCGTGGTGAAAAATATCCGTTAGTGGAGGAAACTGAAGAGTCATTCTTAATAAAAGTGGGCGAAAGAAAAATACCAGGGCTTGGGGACAGTGTTAACTACCAGGTGGATATTCCAAGAAAAAATGGAAACTTGGTAAATCTATCAAAAAAACTTACTCTTAAAGAGAGTGCAATTTATAAATTAAGCATCGTAGATGGGATTAGTGGAATAAAAAAACCATGCAACACTGAAACGGCTATTGCAAAGAAGCATGGTGGAAGCGCTTCAGCGGGCGTGGGTTTTAGTTTAGAAAAGTTTTGGATATCTTTGACTGCTAAAGGTGAAATTCACGCAAGTACAGAGACAAATAAACTCGAACAATTCCCCAAAGACAGTAATATTTCCAGAGAATACTACACGCGTGAGGATCAGTCAGGTGTATACAGGCTAACGCGTCGCAAGGTCTGTTCAGGAAATCAAAGCATAAGCTACATATACACCAATCCCGATATCGAAGAAATTACTATTTCTGAGGAGTGGGCTAAAAACTCCAGCTTAGCTACTGATAGCAGAACGAAGCAAATATTAGTATCCTGCACTAACCAGTATTTCAAGTATTACGATGAACTTATTGGATGGGATTTTTCGCCATCAGAGATACCTTTTGTAATATCGAAAACTGCTAAATTTAAATCTCTGACCAATCCCGAGTGTATTAATCCCTGACAAGGATAGCAGATAAAAGGGGTTGGTTCAGGGTACTTTTACCATTTAATTGGCTGCTAGATTGCTTTGGCTAACTGAATCCCCAACCAGGTAAGAACAAGACAGACCGCCACCTGCCCCACCACGTTCCCTGCTGCAAGTCCGTACTCCCCCTCCTGCAACAGGCGGATGGACTCATATGAATAGGTGGAGAAGGTGGTAAATGCTCCAAGCATGCCTACGGTCAGCGCCAGACGAACCAGCTCACTGGCGGTTGAACGCTCGATCAGCCAGACAAAGAGGAAACCGAGCAGGAAACTTCCGAGCGCATTGACGGCAAACGTGCCCCACGGGAAGGCGCCGCCGGAAAAGCGCTGAACCGTACCGGCCATCAGCCAGCGAAAGACTGCACCTGCGGCACCACCGGCTGCGACTGCCAATAGCTGTCTAGTCACCACGCTTCTCCTCTCTTCGCTCTTTTAACCACGCTATTCTCTCTCCCAATATCTTCTCAAAGCCCCGCCCGGTCGGATGATAGAGGGAAACTGTATCCATCTCATCAGGGAAATGCGATTGAGTGACCACGGCATCATCAGAATTGTGGGCATACTGGTATCCTTTCCCATGCCCCAGCTCCTTCATCAGCTTCGTAGGCGCGTTTTTCAGATGAGCCGGCACATCCAGATGCTGACTCTCTTTGGCCAGCCTTCGTGCTGCCTTCTCCGCCATGTAGGCCGCATTGCTTTTTGGTGCAAGCGCCAGATAGATCACTGTTTCAAACAGCCCCTGCTCCCCCTCGGGTGAACCCAGAATCCGGTACATACGCTGTGCATCCAGCGCCAGTGTCAGTGCTTTGGGATCAGCAAGGCCAATATCTTCGGTTGCCATCCTTACCATCCTGCGTGCCAGATAGAGGGGCTCTTCACCGGACTCCAGCATTCTTGCCAACCAGTAACAGGCGGCATCAGCATCTGAATCACGAACGGACTTATGCAGTGCTGAGATAAGGTCATAGTGGCCATCCCCGTCCCGATCATACTGCCCCTGTCTGCGTGTCCACTGCCGGGCTACGGCCTCTTCTTCCCACTCGCTTGAATTCTCCGCCTCAAACAGGCTCTGTAGAGCATTGAGTGCATAACGCGCATCTCCATCACAGGCCTTTGCCAACCACTCGATTGCACTGTCAGTGACATCGAATGACCCGGACTGCTCCTTAAGCAGTACAATACCACGCGCCATGATCTGCCGGATTGCCTCCCTGCCCAGTGGTTTCAGGACAATCACCCGGCAGCGGGAGAGCAGTGCATTATTCAGGCTAAAAGAGGGGTTTTCAGTCGTAGCTCCAACCAGAACCAGCGTACCATCTTCAACATAGGGGAGAAGCACATCCTGCTGGGCTCTGTTAAAGCGGTGAATCTCATCAAGGAACAGCAGGTAGCTTCGCCCTTCCGATTTTGCTCGCTCTACAACAGCCTGAACCTCTTTTTTTCCGGCAGATACGGCAGAGAGTTGCTCAAACGGCATATCAGCCGATTCCGCCATGATTCTTGCCAGTGTGGTTTTACCTACACCCGGAGGGCCCCAGAACACGGCAGAGACCGCTCTTCCCTCATGAAGTGTCGAAGAAAACCATGAATCCGGATGGGTCAACGCCTCCTGCCCTGCCACATCAGCCAGGCTTTTCGGCCTCAACCGATAGGCCAGCGGTGTAGAGGCAGTGGAGTGCTCTTCCTCAGGAAACAGGCCGGGAGTAGACAGAATCAGAATCTCTTGGAGATGGAGAGCGCTGCCGAATAACGCTGATCACGATAGGTGCCAGCATAAATTCCCGTAACAGTTCTCTTCGGATAAAAGGTATAGGAGATAGCCAGGTCGGTATGAAACCCGAACATATCAGCGCCAGCGCCAAGACCGATTTTATGTCCGGTCTGGTCAGCAACTACCGGATTAAACCCTGTGCTGTCGTTTGCTTCCTGATCATAGGCATAACCAAAACGAAACTGGGCGTTCTCTCTCCAGAACCATGTTGCACCTGCCATCAGAGTTACCGAATCATGCATGTTAAGTACGTGACTCTGCAGCAGAGTCGTGCCGGACATCACGTTCATATCTTTAAGTTTTGACCATCTGCTCCAGGCAGCATCAAGTTCAATACGGACCGTGTCTGCAATGTCATGGGCAACACCCAGTGTAAACTCATCCGGCAGCTTCAGATTAAGAGATTGAGCAAGCCCGTTTGAAAACTTGATCTCACCGCCCAATCTGGCCATCGCCCCGATCGACCACGTTGGAGCCGGTTTCCATTTCATCGAGATGTGGCCTCCGAAAGCGGTTTTATCTTTGGCACTGAAGCTCTGCCCGGACAGGGTCATCTCGGCAGAACTTAGATACCAGTCGACGCCACCGGAAACTGCCAGTGAACTGTTCACGGCATAGATGGTATCCAGAGAGAGGCGGTCGATCTTCAGTTGAGAAACACCTGCAGAGGCAGGAAAGGCCAGTGCCCAGTCGTTGTCCAGATCGTAGGGAGTATTGTAAGCCAGCGCAAAGCCAACACTTCCATCGTGTGGCATCCATGATGCGTAAAGATGGCCCGGATTGGCAGCAACAGCACCGTTTGGAGCGATAGCACCTGAACCCAGCTTCACAGAGCTGGTTCGATACTGCACATCCACCCCGAGCATTGCCTGGATACCATCCTGCCATGCGATTCCAGCAGGGTTGTAGGCGGCAGCAGAAACATCATCTGCACTGGCCACCAC
>JAJRVG010000236.1 GCA_021545595.1 Zetaproteobacteria bacterium
CTGACACTCAGAGCACTGAATGACTGGGTAGTAAAGCTCATGCTGATGCCGGTTGAAGGGGTCACGGAAATTTTGTCCTACGGCGGTGAAACTCGTCAATATCAGGTACGACTCAACCCTGAGAGACTGCTCTCTTATGGCCTGCATGTTGATGATGTTATTACTGCAATTGAAGCCAATAATCGCAATGCCGGTGGCTGGTATCTCCCACAGGGAGATGAACAACTCGTGATTCGCGGCATCGGCTGGGTTCCGGGTGGTGAAAATGGCCTGCAGGCAATTGCTGCCATTCCAGTTAAAACGGCTGATGGCATATCCATTCGCGTGCGAGATGTGGCGAGCGTGGTGTTTGGTGGTGAAATTCGTCAGGGCGCAGTGACCATGACTGAACGTCTTGATGATGGAAGCATCAAACAGCTTGGAGAAGTCGTTGTTGGCATTGTTATGAAACGATTCGGGGCCAATACAAAAAACACCATTGATGATGTGAAATCCCGGCTGGAGATAGTACAAAAGTCTATGCCGAAAGGTGTCACGATCCAGCCTTTCTATGATCAATCTGATTTGATTGATAAAGCGGTCTGGACGGTAGAGAAGGCACTGTTGGAAGCCTTTATTCTGATTATTATCATCCTGTTTCTGTTTCTGATGAATGTGCGTGCGGCCACGCTGGTGTTGCTCTCTGTTCCGATTTCAATTCTGGCAGCACTGGCTGTGATGCAACACTATGGTATTTCTGCAAACCTGATGAGTCTGGGTGGACTGGCTATTGCCATCGGCATGATGGTTGATGGTTCTGTGGTGATGGTGGAAAACATCTTTAAGCATCTGGAGCGAACACCAGAGGGGGATCATGACGTTGCCATGCGCATCATCAAAGCTTCGAAAGAGGTGGCTCGCCCTGTTCTGTTTGCTGTACTTATCATTTTGTTGGTGTTCACCCCTCTGTTCTCGTTGGAGGGCGTGGAAGGCAAGATGTTTGCGCCGATGGCGCTATCTATCTGCTTTGCCATGTTTGCATCGCTGCTCGTGGCAATTTTTGTCATGCCTGTGCTGGCAACTTATGTGTTTACCAAGGGTGTTGTTCACAGGGACAGTCCTATTTTGGCACCGATCGCCCGTATTTATCATGGACTGCTTGAACGTGCCCTTACAGCCCGTAAGAAAGTGATTGGCGGGGCAGCAGTGGCCTTTGTCGTAACGCTTGCGACTGTTCCATTTCTTGGCACTGAATTTGTACCTGAACTGGAGGAGGGAACTCTGGCCATTCGTATTACGCTGGCACCATCCTCTTCATTGCTGTTTGCCAAAGGTGTAGGTGAAAAGCTGGAGAAGGTTCTAATCAACAGCTTTCCTGAGGTCACATACGTTTCAGCTCGAACAGGTCGTGCGGAAATCGGCGGTGATCCGGAACCTGTTTCCAATGTGGAGCTCTTCGTAGGCCTGTTACCAGTCTCAGAGTGGACGAGTGCGAGCAACCGAAAAGAGCTGCAAAATCTGATGCGTGAAAAGATGGAGGTGGTGCCGGGAATCCTGGTCTCTTTCACTCAACCGATTGCCATGCGTGTTGATGAACTGTTATCCGGAGTGAAGGCTGCACTGGCCATCAAACTTTTCGGGCCTGATCTGCAACTGCTGGCTGAAAAAGGTAAGGAAATTGAGACACTGGTCAAAACAGTGGAAGGCACGCGTGATGTGGCGATGGAACAGATTGAGGGCGAAGCACAGCTGGTCATTCGTCCGGACCGGAACAGACTGGATCGTTACGGTATTCCTGTAGATGACGTGATGACACTGGTTGCTGACGCCATTGGTGGTGCATCTGCCGGGCAGGTCATTCAGGGAAATGAGCGTTATGATATTTATGTGCGACTGGACAAAGATTATCGTAACAACTCTGAAACAATCGGAAGTCTTATTTTGCAAGCTCCGGGTGGGGCATGGGTTCGGCTTGAGGATGTGGCTTCTATCGGCGTGGAGCAAGGGCCGCCCATGATTAAACGTGATGACGTGCAACGTCGGATTGTTATTCAGAGCAATGTTGAAGGGCGTGATATGGGCAGTCTTGTGGCGGAACTGGATCAGCGCATT
Source organism: Zetaproteobacteria bacterium (assembly GCA_021545595.1). GTDB lineage: Bacteria > Pseudomonadota > Zetaproteobacteria > Mariprofundales > Mariprofundaceae > WSZY01. The sequence continues at coordinate 2,092 of JAJRVG010000236.1, forward strand.
CAAAGTGAGATTGATCTTCCAACCGGTTATACGGTGGTGTTTGGGGGTCAGTTTGAGAATCAGCAACGGGCACAGGCCAGGTTGATGGTTGTCGTACCGCTATCTCTGCTGATGATTTTCCTGCTGCTCTATTTCATGTTCTATTCAGTCGGTCAGGCGGTACTGATTATGCTCAATGTACCGATGGCACTGATCGGTGGAATTCTGGCTCTGCTTATATCCGGCCAATATCTGTCCGTGCCATCAAGTATTGGCTTTATAGCCCTGTTTGGTGTGGCAGTCCTCAATGGCGTGGTACTGGTCGATGCGATCAATCGGCACCTTGGTGATAGCAGTGACGTGAATGAAGGCATTCGTAATGGTGCTGAGAGTCGTTTAAGGCCTGTGCTGATGACTGCCATGATTGCAGGGCTTGGCCTTGTGCCACTGCTGCTGGCAACGGGTATCGGCTCAGAGATTCAGAGGCCACTGGCTACAGTGGTGGTCGGCGGACTTATCTCTTCCACCCTGCTGACGCTGTTTGTTCTGCCTTGCCTGTATGAGCGTTTCAGCGTTGTGCATATCTCAGATAAAAAAGGAGAATGACATAAACTTATGTCAGATGCTATCTGTGCCCTTGCTGTTGCAAGAGAGTTTATTTGGATATACTGGATGTGAAAATTATAAGCCATTAGAGCACGTTATTGGCAGACATAGTCATCACCATTATGGAATGTACAAAATAGCATAAGGAAGAACATCCATTTGATTAATCACGGATGCTTCCCTTACACGAGAGAATAGTGACAGATTGTAATTGTAATATAGAGATCAAAAATAGAGCACAACGAGGAACATTAGTAATATTGTTGCTTATTAATGCGCTTATGTTTGTGGTGGAGTTCATTGCGGGGTGGATGGCCGATTCAACCGCGTTAATTGCCGACTCGATGGACATGCTGGCCGATGCTCTGGTTTATAGTGTCAGCCTTTATGCCGTGGGGAAAAGCATGTATACCAAAATAGATGCTGCCCGATTGAGTGGCATGCTCCAGATTCTACTCGGGCTTGGTGTGGCTGCTGATATCATAAGGCGGTTTATGATAGGGAGCGAACCTGAACCCATGTATATGATCATGGTTGGGTTTTTGGCCCTCACTGCCAATGCCACCTGTCTGGCAATTATCGCCAGGCACCGGAAAGGGGAGGTTCACATGAGGGCAAGCTGGATTTTCTCCAAGAATGATGTGATTGCCAACATTGGCGTGATTGTGAGTGGTGGCCTTGTGGCTTTGCTTGCCTCACCACTTCCTGATCTCGTCATCGGATTTGCTATCTCCATCATTGTCATGAAGGGTGGTATTTCCATTTTTCAGGATGCTGCTGCCGAAAAAGATCATTTACCTGAATGATTCATCATTTGCATCTGGCCAGACAACACAGGCAATCCGGAAATACGCTGAGCTCTTCGTTTGCCGTGGTCGTGGTATGATGGGGCTATGAATACCATTGCCATCTATGCAAGCGCAGCCTTGGTGGAGATCGTGGACTGTTTCGCCTTTTGAGCCTGGCTGTGGCGGCGTACGGTGGCATTTATATTGTTAGTTCACTCATCTGGCTCTGGCTGGCCGAGGGAAAAATGCCGGACCGGTGAGATGCGCTTGGCGCAGCGATATGTCTGGTCGGCACCGGGATCATTCTATTCGCTCCAGGAGCGGTCGTTCAATAACACAAATCCTCCTATTTTACTCAGTTCCACGCTTGACTCCATACCATGATCATGGGTTTAGTATTGCGGCATGTTACAATAAAGTAAGGTTGCGGGAGACGCATATGCAGAGGAAAACGATTGGTTGGGTCGCCAAAGAAGCGGGGGTGAATGCCCAAACCGTTCTCTATTACGAACGTCGTGGCTTGTTGCAAGCGTCCCCCCGCTCCGCGAATGGATATCGTATGTTTAACGATGCATCGGTAAGGCGCATTCGTTTCATCAAGCGTGCCCAGGAACTGGGTTTTACCCTGAAGCAAATTATAGCCCTGCTCGCATTACAGGATGAGCAGGATGCAAGCTGTGCCGATGTAAGCGCGATGGCGGCGAACCACCTTGAAGAGATTGAAGCTAAAATTTATGATCTTGAGCGAATGAGAAAGGCACTGGTTCCACTTGTGGAGGCATGCCCCAAAAAGGGTGCGCTAAAGGCTTGCCCGATTATGGATAGTCTGGAAGGAGTTGGCTGATGCTGCTTGCGTGGATCATTGTACTTGCTTCGGGGCTGTTCACATTTTCTGATGCTGCCACTGCTGGTCCTATTACGTTTAACAGCGCACTGCCTGTTTCTGAAGGCGTGGGCATCCTGCGAAGTCAGGTAAAGCTTATGCGAAAATCGGGAGATTCTACGGTTCAGAAGCGTGATATGACTGTTACTGCTGTTCCCGTTGTGCTGGCCTATGGTGTAAGCCCCAGGCTGGCTGTTTTCGGGGTACTCCCATATGTTAATAAACGTATGGATATCACAATGGGAGCAACACGCATTCACCGCAATGCACAGGGGTTGGGTGATGCCATGTTCTTTACCCGGTACACCGTGTATCAGGTGGACCGCCCTGGTGATACTTTTCGTATTGCTCCGTTTGCAGGTCTGAAGACGCCTACAGGCTCATACTCCAGACAGGATGCATTCGGCTTGCTGCCACGGCCGTTACAACCCGGCTCAGGTTCATGGGATCCATTTGCGGGAATCACCATTACCCGCCAAACACTGGGTTGGGAATTTGATATAGCATCCAGTTACCAATTTAACACTGGGGCCTCAGGATTTGAATTTGGTGATGAAGCCCGACTGGATGCCTCTTTCCAGTACCGGATATTCCCCCGCACGCTTGATGCCGGCGTGCCCGCCTTTGTCTATGCCGTACTGGAATCCAACCTGATCCACAACGGTAAGAACAGGGTTGCAGGTGCGACAGATGAGAATAGTGGCGGACTGATATGGAATCTGGCACCAGGCCTGCAATATGTAACCAGCCGTTACGTACTGGAGACTGCGGTACAGATTCCGACCGTACAACATTTGAACGGTTCGGCACTGGAAACAGACTGGGTCTGGTCTGCTGGCTTCCGTTGGAATTTTTAGGA
>JAJRVG010000237.1 GCA_021545595.1 Zetaproteobacteria bacterium
GGAAACAAAAACGCCATTTTTGACAAAACTAAACTCCCTTATCTTCATCCCACCCATGGATGGCAAACCATCTATACAATGATTCTATCATCTCATTTCCAACCAGGGATGGGTCACATTTATGGCTTGCGCCACTGAAAAGTGCAGGAAGCATCTCTTCAGTTTCTATTAACCCTTCGACCAGCGAACCAGATTGGCACCCCAAGCAAACCCGCTGGCAAATGCTTCCAGCAGCAATAGCTGCCCCTGTTTAAGTTTTCCTTCACGGTAAATATGATTCAGGGCCAAAGGAACACTTGCCGCCGATGTGTTGGCATGATGATTAACGGTCACAACCATTTGATTCTGATTCATTTTCAGTTTCTTTGCAGTAGCCTTCAGTATCCTGATATTTGCCTGATGTGGTACCAGCCAGTCGATTTCGGACTGCTCGACACCATACCTCTCCAGTGCTTCACCAACCACCTCGCCCAACTTGGTAACAGCCACGCGGAAGACTTCGTTACCCTTCATCTCAATTGCTGCAACTCCGGCTGAATCCAGCTGAAAATCTGTCGGGTCTTCACCCGGCACACTCCCGGAATATGAATGCTGAGCCATCAACAGATGCCGATAAGAACCATCACAATGAAGCACGGAACCGATCACACCGTTAGGCGCATCCGAAGCACGCGCCTCAAGCACCACAGCGCCCGCACCATCCCCAAACAACACACATGTCAGGCGATCCTGCCAATCCAGAATCCGGCTCATTGATTCAGCACCAATCAGCAGTATACGCTCAAACATACCACCACGTATCATGCCATCGACCTGAGCCAGGCCATAAACAAAGCCTGAACAGACTGCCTGGATATCCCACGCAGGGAAATCCTTACCACCCAGCTTGTACTGAACAATACTGGCCGTGGAAGGGAAAATCAGATCCGGCGTAGTGGTAGCAACAATGATTGCATCAATATCATCAATCGTGAGGCCTGCATCATCCAGCGCCTGCTTTGCCGCTTCGGTTGCCAGATCAGAGGTGTGCTGATCTTTGGCAATAATATGGCGCTGACGAATACCGGTTCGCTCACGAATCCACTCATCAGATGTCTCAACCATTGTTGAGAGTTCATCATTACTGAGAATCCGCTCCGGCAGATAACCACCAACGCCGACAATATGGGAACTAAACGGTGAGCCTGATGACATCAGGCTTCCGCCATGCCATTCATGGTTTTAACAATATTATCAATCAGGTCGGCGCGCACTTCACGAACAGCTACGTCAATAGCAGACAGATAAGCATGGGAATCAGCTGAACCATGACTTTTTACCACAATACCATTCAGGCCAAGAAGTGGTGCACCATTATGTTCACTCGGATGCAGCGCATCTTTAACACGATGGAGTGCGCCTGATGCCAACACAGCCCCCGTCTTTGCGACAATGGATGAGGTCAGTTCACTTTTCAGCTGGTGTAGAATCAATTTGGCAACACCTTCCATGGTTTTCAGGGAGACATTACCAACAAAGCCATCACAGACAACCATATCAACCGAGTCACCGAACAGATCAGTGCCTTCAACATTACCGATAAAATTCAGACCTGACTCCCGCAGCTTGGTTGCAGCAACCTTTACCACATCGGTGCCTTTGATATCCTCACTGCCTATATTGAGCAGACCTATCCGGGGAGACTCAACCCCTTCAGCCGCCTGCATATAGCAGGAGCCCATTACAGCAAACTGCAACAGGTGCTCAGAGGTACAATCGACATTGGCACCAATATCAAGAAAAAAAGTGGAGCCTCCACCCACTGCGGGAACCATGGATGCAAGCGCAGGACGATCAATCCCGGGAATTGTTTTCAGAATCAGTTTGGATATGGCCATCAGGGCACCGGTATTGCCGGCACTGACAAATGCATCCCACTGGCCATCACGCACTGCCCGTGCACCAACATGGATTGATGAATTCTTTTTGCGGCGAAGCGCAACAATCGGGGCTTCACACATACCAATGACATCAGTGGCTTCTACAATTTCAACCTGTTCGGCAACGGCCGCATCCCGAAGCAGGGGCAGAAGCAGGTCAGGCTGGCCAACAATACCAAACACCAATCCGGAATCGGGTTTGTTAACTGCCTGAACCAGCGCATCAATAACAATGCCGGGAGCACCATCACCCCCGTGTCCATCCACCAGTATGCGGATAGTGTGCCCCTCTTGTGAGTTGGAAGACATTAAGCCTCGTCTTTAGCTACAACCTCACGGCCTTTGTAGTGGCCGCAGCTCTGGCAAGCATGGTGAGGACGCATCATCTCACCACACTCAGGACATGTACTCATGCCTGCCACGGTAACGTGATCATGAGCCCTGCGCATATTACGCTTGGACGTACTGGTTTTTCTCTTTGGAACTGCCATTTCTTAATACTCCTTTCATCGAAAGTCGATGAATAAACCTTTCAGGAATTAAACCTGATATTTCTTAATGCCGCAAACGGATGATCACTGTCATGCTGTGAGCATTTGCATTCATGCCTGTTTAAGTTTTCACCACACTGCTGGCAGAGCCCTTTGCACGCTTTGTCACAAACTACCACAGGCTTCCATGTCAGCCAGAACTCTTCACGCAGCATATCCAGCAGATTGACCTCCCCCGGTGGCGCAACAGCATCACACTCAACGGAGTCACCATCTGAATCCGGCTCAAGTCCCAGCCGGAAATAGCGGCTACAGTCACCTTCCATATGCAGAGCAAACTCAGCATTACAACGCACACAATGCCGCATAAGCTCAGTATTCCACTCCCCCCGCAACCTGAAAAGGCCATCTTGAGGAACAACACTGCCTTTCCACTGCACACCCTTACAGAGAGAGGCAGGCGCATCAACTTCACCAAAACCGGTATCACCAAAGAGGCTTGTCGGTATCTCCAGGTCCCACTCTCTTCCCTGCGGCGATAACTCCTGCAACCTGAAGCTCAACTGCTGATACACAATTCTACTCCTCCGCACCGGACATGCCAGTGAATGAAGGCGGCATTATGGTTATTGGCGCATATGGGTCAACGAAAACCTTGTAAGAAACAGCTCTTTTCACCCCTCACTTTGACAAAGTTAGCAAAAATAACTATTTACCTGCGTAATCGTGATTAATAGTGTTGGGGAATAGAGGATACTATGGCTCAAGGAACTTCTGCGGAAGATGCAAAAAAATTGATGGAAACGGTATCCTTTGAACTGGATACTGACCTCCGCCTGCACCCTCAGAAAGTTGATCTGGGCAAGGCTGAACTCCTGACTGATGCCCTGACCATCCCCTTTATGGATATTGAAAAGCGCCTGAATCAGTTTGTTGTCAGCGCATCAGACAGTGAAAAACTGACCCTGCAGAAAAGCATGAAGGCCTATCTGGCTAAGCTTAATGCCAACCCTCTTATTCCACTCAAATTCCGCCTGAAAGTGCTAAGTAACTTTGAAAGGGAGCTGGAGCTGTTTGACTCGGAGATGACAGCAGCCGTACTGAATGCACACAAAATCGGAGTTAATCTGGTTCAGGAGGCTGCCCGCAGTGAGTCCGGCTACTACCGGATGCTGGTAGATATGGTCTCTAATGCACTCGAGCTGGCCGTTAAAATGCTGCGAATTGGCTTTGAAAAACATCGTCCGCCTGCAGTTCTGACCATCCGTCAGGCCTTTGATTTGATGCGACTGGGCTTAAGTGTTCTTCCCACCCTTCCGGAAAACACGCTTTCAGAGCGGGAACGCCTGCAGAAGGTAATAAGCAACCATGAGTTTCTGCGTATGCTCGATTTTTACGGAAAGTCTGAAGCTGAGCAGAGCATGACATGGCAGGA
>JAJRVG010000238.1 GCA_021545595.1 Zetaproteobacteria bacterium
AAGAAATTATCTAATTTAAGATACTCGATAAGGAAACAATATGGTTGAAGTTACATTGATTGGTGCATTTTTGGCGGGAATACTCTCTTTCCTATCCCCATGTGTGCTACCTCTGGTTCCTGCCTACCTCTCTTTTATCAGTGGTGTTTCGGTCAATGCTCTCCGCGTACATGGTGATCAGACAACCTTCTCTGTGCGCAGGCATGCTGTCGGTCAGTCACTCTGGTTCATCTTTGGGTTCAGTCTGGTCTTTATCGCGCTCGGAGCATCGGCATCATGGCTGGGCCAGTGGCTACTCGGTAATATGGAGATACTCGGTAAGGTTGCCGGTGCAATCATCTTTATATTCGGGCTTCACTATGCCGGCCTGATTCGTATCCCGTTCCTGATGATGGATATTCATCTGGATACAAGCAGTGTAAAAGCAAAAGGCGGCTTGGGAGCCGTTGCGCTGGGTGCAGCATTCGCCTTTGGCTGGACGCCATGTATCGGACCAATATTGGGTGCGATTCTTGCTGTTGCCGGGGTTCAGGGGGAGATGGCTCAGGGCGTGCTACTGCTTACCACCTACTCAGCAGGACTTGCCATTCCATTTTTGCTGGCCGCACTGGCAACCGATGCTTTTCTAAACTGGTCACAGAAGTTCAAAAAACATTTCCGTGCTGTAGAAATCTTCTCCGGTATACTGCTCATGCTTGTCGGCATCATGATGTTTCTTGGCAGCTTCACCATCGTTGCTGCATGGCTGATTGAAACCTTTCCATGGCTTGCTGATATTGAGTCATCTATCACCTTGTAATAAAAGAAAAAATTTCTGCCTTTAATATAGTTGACCATTATGCTTGCGAATGATTCAATGTCATGCATGAATGGTGTGGATAACCGGGAAGCAATTCAGCAGCGTGTTGAAAAGCTGACGCAGAGTATGTCGGCGATCCGGCGCAATCTGGAGAAGCTGATGGCAGAAAATCAGCGTCTGCGCGAAGTGGTGCGTCTGGCTGAAAGTGAGCTGCGTAAACGTCGCGATCAGGTGCAGCATCTCGAATCCGATCTGCAGGGTCTGCAGAGCAACCGCCTGGATGCAAAAGCCCGTGTTGATCACGCCATCGAAAAGCTTGACCTGCTGGTGGCAGATGCTGAGAAGGAAGGGCAATGAGTCACTCAGTTGAAATTACCCTTATGGGACGAAGCTTTACAATACGTACCGATGATGAGCCGGAACATCTTCTCGCTGCTGCGGAACTGGTTCAGTCACAGATTGATGAGCTTCGTCAGCTCGGTTCCACCGTCGCCTCAGATCGTCTGATGGCACTCGTTGCCCTTAATCTGGCAGGTGATTTGCTCAACAAGGATCAGGGCCAGATTGAAGATCTGAATGGCTTGCTTTCTGCTTTGGATGATGTAGTTTTACAAGCAGAAGGTTTAGTGAAAGTGCCCCTGCGCTGATCGATTGGCAGCCAAAGTTGCCTGAGCCGATATGCGTCGAACGGGAGCCTACCTACTTTGATTGTGTGCGTCCCCCATTGAGCCGGGATACCTGATGTCAGAGTGCGGCACCCACCTCCATTGGAGGGTTCGACAACTTATTGCCAAATCGTCAGTGCGGGGGTGCTCTTTTTTTACCTCCCAAATAACCATCTCTATAAAGTCGAAGCCTATTTAATGACTGCCTCAAAATCCCAGCTTAGAACGGAAGCGCTTTTTAAACGGCGTGCGCTCTCCACAGATCAAAGAGATAGATTCTCGCTGGAGATCGAAAGACTCCTCTTTGAACACCTCAAAGAGAGCATCACCGTAGATCACCATCTGCTGGCTTACCGGGCTCTTGCCGAAGAGGTCGATACCGCTGCCCTGTTTAAAACCCCTCCCTGCCACATCTATGCTCCACACATGCATGGGAGCAAAGATATGCACTGGCTGCGGGTTACCGAAAAGACAAAATGGATCAGTGGTAGATTTGCTATTCTGGAGCCTGAAAACGGGGCGGACTGGAACCACGAAGATGGCTCAGCCATCCTGCTTTGCCCGCTGGTCGGTTTTGATCGCAAAGGCAATCGCCTCGGCATGGGTAAGGGCTGCTTTGATCGCTGGCTGGAGAGATTTCAGCCCCGGATTGACTCCATTGTCGGCCTCGCCTTCTCATGTCAGGAGCTACCTTCCATTCCGGTTGAACCGCACGATATTCCACTACAGACCATCATCACCGAGAAGGAAGTGATCTCATGTCCGACAACTTAAACCTGCTTATTATCGGTGACATCATCGGCAAAGCAGGGCGCAGAGCCCTGCGTGACCATCTACCCGGTCTGATCAATACCCATCAGATCGATTTTGTAATCGCCAACGGTGAGAATCTGGCTGCCGGTTTCGGGCTTAACATTAAGCTTGCCGATGAGATGTTCGAGCTGGGTGTCAACGTGCTGACCAACGGTAACCACTGCTGGGATCAGCGCGACTTCCTGAATCAGATTGATGATGATGACCGGCTCATCCGCCCGATGAATTTCTCCGCCTATGCTCCAGGCCGGGGCTGGACCATTCAGGAGACCGGCAGCGGACATAAAATTGCAGTCATCAACCTGATTGGTCAGGTCTTCATGGGGGCGACGTGGGACTGCCCATTCTCCGCTGTTGAGCAGGCGCTGGATGAAATTCCTGAAGATATCAGTGCCGTCATTGTTGATATGCATGCTGAGGCAAGTAGTGAAAAGATGGGCATGGGCTGGTTCCTTGATGGCCGCGCTTCACTGGTCTACGGCACACATACCCACATCCCGACCTGTGATGAGACCATCCTGCCGGGCGGTACTGCCTACCAGTCCGATATCGGCATGACCGGCTCCTACCAGTCGATCATCGGTATGAAGGTGGAGGGCGCTCTGCGCCGTATGGTACAAAGACTGCCACAGCGGTTCGAAGCGGTTGAGCATAGCGCATCAATCTTTGCCACACTGGTAAAAATTGATCCTTCTACCCGAAAGGCGGCCTCCATCGAACGTATTCATATTCCACCCGCCTGATCGCCCCCATAGACCTGAGAAACAAAAAAGCCTGCAATCGCAGCGACTGCAGGCCTTCATAAAGCTCCCTCGGAGCCAGACATGGCGCGCGGTACAGGAGTCGAACCTGTGACCTTTGGCTTCGGAGGCCAACGCTCTATCCAGCTGAGCTAACCGCGCAATGAGTTCGGGTTCGGCATCATAGGCTGACACCCGAAACGGTCAAGTGGCCATCAAACCCGGCAGCAGCAGTTTCAAAGCTTGCACTTAACCGAACAGATGCACATCCTTCCGGGTCAGTTGTGATCTTTTCTAAAGGGGGCAAAGCATGCGTATTATAACCGGAACTTTTCTAATCGGACTTGCACTCTCCATCTCTGCGTGTGGCATGATGTCAAAACC
>JAJRVG010000239.1 GCA_021545595.1 Zetaproteobacteria bacterium
CTTATGGCCCAGATACCCGGCCAGGGCAACAAGTGCAATGCCAGCACCCATATAGAGGATATTGAGGGGATCATCAAACTTCACACTGATTACATTTTTGAAGAATGAAACAATCAGAATCATCAGAATCACTTTGCCCAGCCGATCTTTCAGGTCATCCAGGCTCTTAATCTGCAGAATCGAACCTGCACTATCCTCTTCACGGGCAAAATCAAGTTTGCTGATAAAAAGCTCATACACGCCCAATGCAAAAATTAACAATACCATGGCCAGCAGAAAATCATCGACTGCCGTAATCACATGGCTCACCACAACAGTGTGAAAACCTTCCACTTCATGGCCAAGGAAATAGACATCAATAAACTCCAGTAGAAGTTTACTCATATCAATTGCAGACAAGACAAACAGCATCGCCATACCGGCAACACACGACCACACAGCCAGCAGTGTCAGATAGCGTGAACTCCACAGCAGCTTCTCAAAGAATTTTTTCATCTAAACCGACCCTCTCTTTACTGATTTCATGAACTGTAGCATACGAGTTGAAGCCGGAGCCAAAAAAATATCCCGATCCACACTCAACCATCCCACTCTCCAAGCCCGTAGCGAAGCACCTCCGGTGTATCACCGCAGAGGTCAATAACGGTCGTCGGTGTCATGCCACACCAGCCGGCATCCATCAACACACAGTTCAAATGCCTGACCTTATCATGGATATGATCCGGATCGGTTTCCACATACTCCTCACCCGGAAGCTGCATTGATGTCGTCAACAGTGGCTGCCCAAGCTCTTCGAGCAGCATCTGGCAGATACTCTGTTCGGGGATTCTGATCCCTATATCACGCCGCCTGCCAAACACCCGTTTGGAGAGTTGTGAACTGGCCGGAAGAATAAAGGTGAAAGGGCCAGGGAGAGAGCGCTTCAGTATCCGGTGGGCTCTGTTATCCATGTGGGCATAACGGGCAGCCTGAGAGAGACCGGAACAGGCAAGTGCCCAGAGATGCCGATCATCCAGACACCTGAGCATCCGTATCTCACTCAGCGCATCCAGAGATTCCGGCAACACCATCATTGCATATGTTGTCTCGGTCGGAACTACTGCAAAAAGGCCTTGACGCAACAGCTCTACCGCACGTCGGATCTGCCGTATCTGCGGCCTCTCCGGATGAAGGCGCAAACGCTCGTATATATGCATGGCTGCTTATTATACCTGATCAGAGGGGTGAAACCATCTCCTGAAACACCTTCTGAATGTCCCGCTAAGGTGTTACTTTCTGAGGCTGTTGCTCAGCTGGCGCCGCCTTATCCTGGCCTCCACCACTGATTATATCTTTTATTTTTCCAATGGTATGCCCACCTATCGAAAGCACACCGCCGGTAATATCGATAGTTTTTTCAATAGCCTTGCCCCCTGTTTTTTTAACGGCATCGCCCCCTGTCGAAAGAACATCCTCTGTGACATCAATAGTTTTTTCAACAACATCACCCGTAACATCGGCAGTTTTTTCAACGGCATGACCCCCTGTTGAAAGAACACTTCCGGTGATGCCGGCAGCATTTTCAATCAGTGTCATAGGGTCAATTTCAGGTGTAATTTGTGGTGAGGCAAAGGGACCATGAATACGAATTGGAATAGAAAGCCCTTTACGTACCGTCACTGTATCACCCTGCCCCGTAAGTGTGCCAACCAGACGTGGCTTGACATGATAATCCATCGTTCCGTCCGGAAGATTCACGATACCATTTCCCGTCAAGCGGAACAGAGGGGATGCCATAAACAGGTCATGATTTTTCACCACGCCGTTTCTGATGGTAAAGCCACCGGAAAGCTGAGAGAAATCAGTCTGTTTTGGCCCTTTACTCTGCCCCAGTGTAGTAAAGTTCCGAAGTGTCCCGGCAATATCAAAACCCTTCACACTACCATCACGGAGAAGGAGACTGCCCTTGCCGTTAAGTCGTTTTATTGCATTCTGTGGAAGAAGCCCGGTTGCCTTTAGACGGGTGTCCATCTGCAGCCTTCCATTGAGCATATCCATGCCAGCCAGAGCCTTGAGTACCGGATTGATCTGAACACCGGTCAGATGCATTGCTTCGGTCCACACTGCCGGATACTTGGCAACGTTCAGGGTTGCCTTCTCGCTAACCTGCCCACCGGCAAGATCAAAACGGAGCGGATCAAGCTTAAAAAGGCCACGCCTTCCTTTCAGTGAGCCTCTCAGATGGCTCAGCTCCAGCCCTCGCAGATGTATCTTCTCAATCTGAATCTGGCTGCTGACTTTCCACCCCTTGAAACCACGCAGATCGGGCTCCTGTGGAGCAGCAGGCTCCCCGGTCTGACTACCCTCAACAGCAGGGGCATCCATAACTATTGCCTGCTCTGCCCCGGATTGTGGAAGCCATGGATCAACATGCAGCTCTTTGGATGCAATGCGCAGTCGAATATCGGGATCACCTTCAAAAGAGGCAACACCGGAGAGTTGTATCAACTCCCCATCAGGCATCAACTGCACATCCCTTAACTCAACTCTACTGTCGCTTCCAGCCAGTAGAGCCCCCAGCTTCAGCTGTTTCCATGGTGATGGGTGTGCTGCATACATCACATTCAGCTCCGGCAACAGCGACGCAAGCCACACTCGTTCGATGGGCTCACTCTTCACCCTTAACTGGTAGTCCGGTTTATTGCCCAGCCTTACCTCCCCATGTGCATTCAAAAGGGGTTTGCTATTCAGGCTTAACTTAAAATCCTTTAGCTGAATCCTTCTGGCATTGGCCATCTCAGCCTTCCACGTTGCATCAATAGCAACTTTTGCCATCAGGGCCATCGCTCCTGTTGACAGGCGCATACCGTCGGGGCGC
>JAJRVG010000024.1 GCA_021545595.1 Zetaproteobacteria bacterium
TACCATGTTAACACCCTGCCCCTGAATTCCAGTCGATCAGTCAGTACTGCTTCCGGCTTCAAATCCAGACTGTTCTGCACCTTATCAAAACGCTTTTCTCCGGAAATGAAGTAGGCAGTCTCATTCTTCAACGCGCCATGCAGTGTCCAGTCAAATGCAAAAGCATTTGAGGAGAACAGCAGCAGCGCAGCCAATAGAAAGGTAGAACGCTGACTCATGCCCCGGTCTTTTTCCTGCCCAGACCCAGCAATACCGGAAACAGGTAGCAGGTGGCCAGATAGCAGACCACCATAGTCGCTGCAATCAGGGCTCCCAGCTTCATCTGTGGGTAGAGTGCGGCAGTGAGCAGCACCAGGAAGCCACCAACCACAACAAAGCTGTTAAAGAGAATGGCATGGCCAACGCTTCGGTTGGTGTTGATCACACTCTCTTCATAGCTGTGGCCGGCCACGCTCTCTTCATGATAACGGTGCAGATAATGAATCGCAAAGTCGACACCGATACCGAGCGCCATCGCGCCGGTCAGTGCCGTGGCAATATCAAGTGGAATGCCGATATTTCCCATCATGCCGTAATTCACCGTTACCGCGAGGAAGACCGGGATCATTGCAATGGCTGCGATGAGCAGACGGCTAAACATCCACCAGCAGAGCAGGAAAATGGCAAGGATGGAGACCGCAAGCGAGGCAATCTGGCCATCAATGATCATTTCAGAGAGGCGAAAGACAGTGAAGCCTGTGCCTGCCCACTCTACTTTGAACCCCTTCTCCTCAGGGAACCAGAGATCGGTCTTCTCCTTCATATGCTCCAGCAGTGCAGCCACCACTTTGGTTTCATCCGTCTTCATATTGATTCGAACATGGGCCTGGCGGTAATCACCGGTCATGAATGTCTCAAAATCATCAGGCGCACCTGAGAAAGAGTAGAGCAGCAGATACTGTGCAGCCAGATCGGATGAGTCCGGCACACGATGCCACGAGGGATCATCGGCGTGCAGTGCCTGATTCATGGTTTGCAGAAATTCTGCAATGGAAGAGCTGTCACCAACCATGGGGTCCTTCTCAATCTCTTTTTGAAGATCGATAATATGCTGCAAAAATCCGGGCTCCAGCAACCCGTTTTCCCGCCCTGTATCAATCATGACATCCAGACTGGTAGTGCCGGAAAAGTGCTGGTTCAGCATTCTGTCGGCCTCTCTCAGTGGATCACCCGGTTTGAATTGATCCACCAGCGATGCATTCACATCCAGCTTTGTCGCACCAATAATTGAAACAACCAGCAGCAGGGCAAAGAGAGCCATGATACGTCTGGGATGACGCAAGACCACTCCACCCGTCCACTCCACGTAACCGGAAAATAGTGGCCTGCGTTCACTATGTTTCTCTTTTTCAGGCAACAGCATCAATGCAACAGGTAGCAACAGCAGGCTAATCAACAGCGCATACGCGATACCAACAGCTGCGAACACACCGAAATCACGAATCGGTGGTAAATCTGAAGCCAGCATGGAGAGGAAACCGGCACCTGTGGTCACGGATGTCATCAGCATCGGTTTCCAGAGTTCATGCATGACCTCAATCAGACGCTCCCTGCGATGAGCATACTTCTGATGATGTGCCAGCAGACGTTCACGGCTGAGAAAGTGCACGGCATCGGCAATGCCTATGGCCAGGATCAGAATCGGTAACATGGTGGTGATGGTGTAGATCGGGGCACCCAGTGCAGCCATCGTTCCCAGCATCCATATCTCAGCCATCAGCACCACGATGATCGGCAGAAAAACACCCCGTGGCGTACGGAAAGAGAGATAGAGCAGCAGGAGCAGAAGTGCCATAACGATCGGCTGCATGCGCTTCATCTCAGCCGGCATGTAGACACCAAACACACCCTCAATCACCGGGCGGCCGGAGATAAAGAAACGCTCACTGCCACCCCGCGCTTCCATCTCTGTCACCCTGGCTTTCACCAGATCATATATCTCGGCATAGGTGTGACGTGCATCAGGAATCGGCCGCACAGCAAAGATAGTGCCACTGCCATCAGCCGAAACGATCACATCTTCATAAACACCAAATTCATGCATGCGCTTTTTCAGGTGGTCTATTTGTGCCTGATTTTCGGGCACACCATCCATAAACTTTTCAACATCGAGCCCGGATTCAGAACCTCGAATGTCTTTGATTGTTGCCAGTGAAAGCAGGTCATTGAGCGCCAGGGTACGGAAAAGAGGCTGTTCACCCAGCCAGTCAGTCAACTCCTGAACAAGTGCCAGTGTGCGCATATTGTAAATACCATCTTTCTCATCGTTGATGATACCGATAATAACCATGTCTGTGCTTCCAAAACGCTCTTCCAACACCTGCTTGTTGATGTAGGCATCACTGTGTTTCGGAAGCATCGCATCCAGATCTGTCTCAATATAGATATGCCGCATCTGGTTGACTGCCATACCCGTAATCAAGACCAATAACAGGGCAACGACCTTAGGGTGCGTAAGAATCCAATCAAATAATTTATGCATGGTTATCCCTTATTTGCCGCGATAGCCGCGCTTGAGCATGCGCTCAGAGAACATACGATCAGACAAACCTGTATTGTAGCGGTGTTCGGAGAAGATCAGTTCAGTACGATGGCCGGTCTGTACATTACTCATGGTACCACTCATTGCAGTCCAGATACCATCAACCCGCCTGATCTCTTCAGACAGAAGATGTTTAAGCTCCTGGCCCTTACGATCCCAAAAGTCGACACGGACATAGAGATGAATATCTTTACGAACATAATATCGGGTTTTTGAATAGCCGAGGTTTTTCTTCAAGGCATCCGTCCTGGGTGCCCCTTCAACAACCCACACATCATGACCGTTCAGTGATTCCGACCCGGTCAATGTCCAGTTATAATCCTCCAGCTCCGGGGTCTGTTTGATATCCTCAAAGGTAAAGTCCGTTCCCATGAAATAATCACCACGGTCTGAGGCCGAAATACGGCGCACCTTTTTCAGCGCCGGCAGGTAGAGCCATTGATCATCATCTTTGGCAGTACCGTCATAATCCCAGGTTAACAGGGCTGTGTCCCGGATATTGGAGGGTGCTAAAAAATAGGTAATTGATTTGCTGTCTCTGCCGTAATCCTTACGAAATGAGATCATTTCACGTTCACGAACACTGCCCCGCCGATCAATCAGGCGCTGGCCCATTTTCTGGATCAGATCATCGCCATCATCGCGGGCATCTACCAACTGCATGATCTCAAGCCCGGTCAGAGCTTCACTGTAAACCGGCTGGGAAAGCAACAAAACCACACCAAA
>JAJRVG010000240.1 GCA_021545595.1 Zetaproteobacteria bacterium
CCTTTATATTGGTGACCATATCATTGATGGCGCTGCTACAACTGTTAAGCAGCTTCAACAATTCGGACACAGGATTGCAGGCATCACCAATACATCCACTCAGTCCCGACGAGCTATCGCCGAAAAGCTTCAGGAGATGGACATCCCTATTCCTGAATCTTCCATCTACACACCTGCGGCACTCGCAAATCGACTTATCGGCAACAAAAAAACGGCACTGTTTATTCGTGACTCGCTCAATGAAGATTTTGACAGCATCCGTCAAAGCTCGAGACAGCCCGATTACATCGTCATGGGTGACATCGGCGGTGAGGGCTACCCACCTGAAACATTACGTACAATTTTTGAAATGGTGATGGAGGGAGCCCGGGTTCTGGCCCTGCATAAAAATCGTTTCTGGCAAAAACTGGACGGGCTGCATCTTGATCTGGGTGTCTTTGTTGCCGCCATTGAATACGCCACCGGAGAGGATGCGATTGTGCTCGGCAAACCCTCAATTCAGTTCTTTCACGGCATCTGCAAAGAGCTGGATGTCCTGCCTGAACATACCCTGATGATTGGTGATGATATCGAATCAGATATCGGTGGTGCCCAACAGGCAGGCCTGAAAACGGTTCTGGTTCAGACAGGAAAATACAGGGAGGTATTTGTGAAACAGACCGGAATCAAGGCAGACCTTGTTATCCCCTCGGTTGCCGATCTGACTGATGCCCTCTCCCTGCTCTGAAACAGAGGTGGCTAAAAGCGGATATTACAGGCTCTTTTGAAGCTGCTCAATCAGCATGGAGAGAGCGTTGGAGGCGGCCTGACTCTGGACAGAGGCACGATCACCATTGAATTGGTAACACCTGACCAGAGATTCATGCCCCGGCAGAGCAACGGCAATCCAGACCGTACCGACCGGTTTCTCATCACTTCCGCCATCAGGCCCTGCAACACCACTAACGGCAACACAAATCGTCTGCTCTGACACACCACCCTCAGCCATGGCGGCAACCACCTCCCTGCTGACTGCACCATGCTCATCAATCAGGGCAGGTTCAACTCCAAGCTCTTCACATTTGGCCTCATTGCTGTAGGTGATCCAGCCACGATCCAGCACATCCGATGCGCCGGGAACAGCCGCAACCTCGGCGGCAATAGCACCGGCAGTACATGATTCGGCCGTGCGCAACTTCAGACCTCGCTCTCTGCAGACTTTCAGTAGTTTCTCAACCTGAACCGACATCAGATCATCCCTGCTACAGACATGGCCATCGCAACAATTGCGCCACCCATCACGCCGGCCAAAAGATCATCAGCCATAATCGCCCACCACGGCGGACCAACATGCTCAACCTGGCGAATAGGGAATGGCTTAAAGATATCAAAGAGCCTGAATGCCAGAAAAGCTGACAACAGGGTGAGTGCCGATAGCCCGTAGAAGGCAGAGATGATCGCAACAGTGACCCATTGACCTGCCCACTCATCAATGACAATCCAGCCAGGATCATCTGATTCCAGCGCCGGCAGAACCAGGGCGGATACAAAGCAACCCAGGCCAAGAGCAGCAACTGAAGCCACTGCCAGCCCCTCAACACCTGTATACTCAATCAACAGCCATGCCGGTAGTAGTGAAACCAGACTTCCCCAGGTTCCCGGTGCCCTGGGCAACCAGCCGCTTCCAAAGCCTGCTGCAATAAAACGGGCTGTGTTGAATGAGAGCGTGCTAGGCAAAGTGGTCATATCCTGAAGCCAGCCCCTCAACTGCTCTTCCATTCAGTTGAACTTCTACACTGCTGCCATCCCTGCAGACACCTATCTGCGTTGCAAAGGAGTCGAGGAACCCCATCCCTTCAGGAGCAGTAAAGAGGAGTGCGTAATCCTCACCTCCTGAAACTGCGGCACGGATAGCACTCTTTTCTCCTACCTTATGACAGAGAATATCCCAGCCGGGGAGATCCGATAGTTCCAGTGTCATGCCAACGTTCGAGACGTGAGCCAGATGAGAGGCATCCTGTAACAGGCCATCACTGACGTCGATACAGCATTGAACACCAAGCTCCCGCAGCCGAACCCCCTGCTCCAGCTTCGGTCTGATCTCTTCAAAATAGCGTTTAAAGTAGCCCTCTTCCATTTCGGCCAGCCACTGTTTAAGCCCAAGTGATGAAAATCCTGCCCTGCCAATGATCCAGACACCATCACCCTTCCTTGCCCGGTTTCGACACATCGCCCTGCCAACAGGAACCATGCCACCCACGGTTATCGTGAGTGCATTAACAGGTGAGCAGGCAGTGTCTCCGCCGGAAAGTTCCACCGAATAGCGTGCCAGGGCTGCATTCAAACCCTTCCCAAGTTCAACAAGATCATTTGCTGACCGGGAGATCACAGAGGCCCATGCCCAAC
The DNA here is from genome assembly GCA_021545595.1 of Zetaproteobacteria bacterium. Taxonomy (GTDB): domain Bacteria; phylum Pseudomonadota; class Zetaproteobacteria; order Mariprofundales; family Mariprofundaceae; genus WSZY01. The sequence continues at coordinate 2,386 of JAJRVG010000240.1, forward strand.
ATGCTTCAGCACCCATGGCCGCGAGATCGGAGAGCGCGGCACATGTTGCCCTGTCAGCTGCCAAATCAAGTGGAAAATTATCCGGCCAGTGGACACCACTGACCGATGCATCGGTGCTGATCACAAGCTCCATACCCTCCGGAACGGCATGCACGGATGCATCATCACCATTAACTACTGATGTAGTTGAATGGGGTTCAGGGGAACCATTCCGAAACGCCTTCTGAATCAGTTCAAACTCTCCTGAACGCCCGCCATTCATGGCCACGAACTACAGCTCAGCAATGGCAAAAGCCAGCGCCACGCCATCATCGTCAGTCAGAGAGATGTGTATGGTTGAAATTCCGGCAGTTTTTGCCACCCGTGCCGCACCGCCATGCAAGACAACCTCAGGCTTTCCGGAGGCCTGATGAATCGTCTCGATTGACCTGGGGGTAACGCCCTGATGAAATCCTGTTCCCAGTGCTTTTGAAACCGCTTCCTTGGCTGCAAAGAGCATAGCCAGCCGGCGTGCAGTGTTACCCTTGCTCAGTGCCTGTTGATGTTCAATATCTGTATAGACCCGCTGGATAAAACGATCTCCAAAGCGGTCGAGAGATCTCTCAATCCTCTCAATCACAACACGATCGGTGCCAACACCAAAGATACTCATCTGCGCTGCATCACCGCTCTGAAATCAGCCACGGCCTGAACAAGCCCTTTAAACACCGCATCTGCAACAATGGCATGACCGATATTAAGCTCTTCAATTTCAGGGATTGCCACGATGGCGGGAGTATTTTCAACCGTCAGACCATGCCCGGCATGCACAGTCAACCCGATATCTGCTGCCAGCTTCGCACCATCAGCAATCACTGCCAGCTCCTCTGCCCGGGCTCTGCCTGTCAGGTTTGCATAGTGCCCTGTGTGCAGCTCGACTACCGCTGCTCCAATTGCCCTGGAAGCCTCGATCTGCTCTTTTACCGGATCAATAAACATGGAGACACGCACCCCTGCATCGGTAAGCCTGCCAACAACAGACTTGAGTCGTGGCATATGCGATGCCACATCAAGCCCACCCTCTGTGGTCAACTCCTCACGCTTCTCCGGTACCAGACAACAGGCGGCAGGCCTCAAACGTTCACAGATAAGTACCATCTCGTTTTCAGCCGCCATCTCCATATTGAGGTGCAGGTCCATGGATGCCAGCGCCTCCATATCACCGTCCTGAATATGGCGCCTGTCCTCACGCAGATGTGCCGTAATTCCATCAGCTCCGGCAGCCATGCATATTCCTGCCGCCTCAACAGGGTCCGGATACTGGGTTAATCGTGCCTGGCGAAGGGTCGCCACATGATCAATATTTACACCTAAGTTCATTGTTACTCCTGACCAGGTCTGTTAACACTCATTCTGAGGATAGTGGCCTGCTGCCATGCAGCCGCAGCACATCCTGAATCATCCTCCGCCAGCTTGAAAGATCCTGTTGGCTCAGCCGGACGTTGCTCTGATGAAGATGTGTAGTGATTCCTCTTCTCATACCTGCTGAGATAGCTGTGCCGTTTCCACAGGAACTACAGGAGAGATGCCCCTCATGCCACACCATTGAGAGCGTCGTATCCACCTCGCTGCCACAGACCCAGCAGTGTTCAAAGCCACTGACCCACCCACTTAACTCCAACAGCCGCCACGCAGCACAATAGAGAGCGGAATCTACAGGGCGACCACGCATCACTGCCATCACTTCAATAAGTTCTCTGTAGCCGTGTGGATCCCCCTCCTGAAAAAGACCCGATGCCACAGCACACAGCTCAAGACCGTCGAGATCGTAAGCCTCACTCAACAGTCGGGTTCCACGCTCGATATCTGCCAATGTGCCCATCCCCGTCCGTCCCGTCCGCCAACGGATATTCAGTGCATAAAGAGGCTCCAGAGCACCTCTGAAGGGGCTTTTAGCACGCCGCGCACCGCGTGCCATCAGGGCGATGCGCCCATGCTCCCGGGTCAAAAAGTGGCAG